>CALFYN010000680.1 GCA_937952345.1 uncultured Acidobacteriota bacterium | reverse complement strand
TGCGGATTACGGATCATAAGACGGGGCGCAATCCGAAGGACAAGGTGCATCACATTGGCGGCGGGGCTGTGCTGCAGCCCTTGATTTATGCGCTGGCGGTGGAAGATCTGCTGGGGCAGACGGTGAAGATGTCGCGGCTGTATTACTGCACGCAGCGGGGGAATTACGATACGGCTCCCGTGGCGATCACGGAGCATTCGAAGCGCGATTTGCGGCGTGCGCTGGAGATTATTGATGCGGCGGTGACGGGCGGGTATATGCCGGCGGCTCCGGCGGAGAAGGCATGCGAGTGGTGCGATTACCGGATGGTGTGTGGGCCTCGTGAAGGGGAGCGGACGCGGCGTAAGCCAAGGATGCAGGAACTGGTGGAACTGAGGGGGCTGTCATGATACCGGCTCCACAGACGGCGGATGAACTGGCGCGGTGGCGGATTCGGAATTCGCTGGATGAAAGCCTGCTGGTGGAGGCGGCTGCGGGTACGGGGAAGACGACGGAGTTGGTGTGGCGGATCGTGAACGTGCTGCGCCGCGGGTTGACGACGGTGGATCGCATTGTGGCGGTGACGTTCACGAACAAGGCGGCGGGGGAATTGAAACTGCGGTTGCGGCAGGAGTTGGACCGGGCGCGGGGGAAGAGTGAGGACGCGGCGGAACGGGCGAATCTGGAGCATGCGCTGGCGCATTTGGAAGAGGCGGCGATCGGGACGATCCATTCGTTTTGCGCACAGATTCTGCGGGAGCGTCCGGTGGAAGCGCGCGTGGATCCGGATTTTGAGGAACTGGATGAAGGCGGGGCGCGGCGCGTGTATGAGCGGGTGTTCCGGCGGTGGATGCAGGAGAAGCTGAATACGGATTCGCCGGGGCTGCGGCGCGTACTGGCGCGACTGGCGACGGAGCGCGATGCGGAGTACACGCCGATGGAATCGGTGCGCAACGCGGGGTGGCGGATTGTGGAATGGCGCGATTGCCCGCACAAATGGACGCGGCCGGAGTTGGATCGGGAGACGGTGGTGGATGCGCTGGCGCTGCATGTGGAGGCGTGTCAAGGCGAGTTGGCGAAACTGCCGGCGGAGATGGCGGAGCCGGTGCGCGACACGCTGCCGTGGATTGAACGGAGGCCGCGCGATTACGATTTGCTGGAAGGCTTTCTGTTCCGCATCTGGAAGAAGTGGAAGCCGAAGGTCAAACAGGGCAGGCGCCACGATAAAGAATTGTTTGCGGCGCTGGATCAATTTCGGGTGGTGGCGGAACAGGATCTGGCGGCGCTGTTGCGGGACGAGTTGTGGGAATTGGTGGGGTTGTATGACGAAGCCAAGCGGCGCGCGGGTCAGTTGGACTTTACGGATTTGCTGTTATTGGTGCGGAATCTGGTGAAAGAGGATGAGACGGTGCGTGTGTATTTGCAGCAGAAGTACACGCACCTGTACGTGGATGAGTTTCAGGATACGGACCCGCTGCAGGCGGAGATTCTCTTGCTGCTGGCGGCGAACAACCCGAAGCACGCGGATTCGTTCCGGGTGACGCCTGTGCCGGGGAAGTTGTTTCTGGTGGGGGATCCGAAGCAGTCGATCTATAAATTTCGGCGGGCCGATGTGCAGATGTATCAGGCGGTGAGCACGATGCTGGCGGCGCGTGGTGTGGGGCTGGTGGAATTGAGCCGGAGCTATCGTTCCGTGCCTGCGATTCAAGATGTGGTGAACGCGGCATTTCGAGCGGAGATGAAAGGCGACGCGGAATCGGCGCAGGCGCGGTATGTGGAGCTATCGCCGTTTCGGGAGAACATTGAAGGGCAACCCGCGGTGATTGCGCTGCCTGCTCCGGAGCCATATGGAATGCGGCGCGTTTCCAATGACAGCATTGCTGCGTGTTTGCCGCGCACGATTACGGCGTTTGTGGAGTGGCTTCTGAAGCAGAGTGGATGGCGTGTGGCGGACGCGGAGAATGGCGGGGAGTTGATTCCGGTGGCGGCGCGGCATGTGTGCATTCTGTTCCGGCGGTTCACGAATTGGGGCTCGGATCTGACGCGCGATTACGTGCGGTCGCTGGAGGATCGGGGGATTGCGCATTTGCTGGTGGGGTCGAAGACGTTTCACTGGCGCGAGGAAGTGGAGACGATGCGCGCGGCGCTGGCGGCGGTGGAATGGCCGGAGGACGAACTGTCGGTGTTCGCAACGTTGCGCGGGGCGTTGTTTGCGGTTCCGGATCATGTGCTGCTGCGGTTCCGGCATGAGCACGGGAAGCTGGATCCGGTTCGGGAATGGCCGAAGGGGGCGCATGCGGATTTCGAGCCGGTGCGCGAGGTGCTGACGTTGCTGGCGGAGTTGCATCGCGAGCGGAATGCGAGGCCGGTGGCGGAGACGGTGTTCCGGTTGTTGGAAGCGGGGCGCGCGTGGGCGGGGTTTGCGTTCCGGCCGGCGGGGAATCAAGTGTTGGCGAACGTGCGGCGGGTGATTGATCTGGCGCGGCAATTCGAAACGGCGGGGGGATATTCGTTTCGCGGATTTGTAGAGGAATTGGCGGCGCAGGCGGAGCGGGCGGAATCGGCGGAGGCGCCGGTGTTGGAGGAAGGGGCGGACGGCGTGCGGATCATGACGGTGCATGCGGCGAAGGGTTTGGAGTTTCCGGTGGTGATCCTGGCGGATATGACGGCGAGGATTTCGCATGAGAATCCGGATAAGTATGTGCAGCCGTCGGCGGGGTTGTGCGCGATGCGGCTGCTGGGATGTTCGCCGTTTGAATTGATGCAGAACGAGGGTGTGGAGCAGAAGCGGGAGCATGCCGAAGGCGTGCGCGTGGCGTATGTGGCGGCGACGCGGGCGAGGGATTTGCTGGTGGTGCCGGCGGTGGGCGATGAAGAGCGCGAGGGATGGGTGTCGCCGTTGAACAAGGCGATTTATCCGGAGAAGGCGCAATACCGTCATGCGGGGCATGCGGACGGGTGTCCGGCGTTTGGCCCGGAGACGGTGTCGTCACGGCCTTTCGAGAGTCATGATGCCGTGGGCGTAAAACCGGGTTTGCATTATGGGCGCGAAGGCGGGGTTCCGGTGGTGTGGTGGGATCCGGCGATTCTGCCCGCGAGCCAGGAGGAATTTTTCAGCGACCGGCAGGCGGAGATCCTCGGCGATAACGCGGAAGCGGAGGCCCGCGGTGAGGCGGCGCATGCGGAGTGGCTGGAGCGGCGCGAGGCGCGATTGGCGGCGGGTGCGAAGCCGGTGGTGGATTTGATGGTGGCGAGCGAGGCGGTGGCGGGTCCGGAGGGGATAACGATTGCGGTGCAGGTGGAGCAGACGGCACGGCATGCGGAACGGCCGGGAGGCAAGCGATTTGGGGCGCTGGTGCATGCGGCGTTGCGCGATGTGGCGCTGGATGCCGGGCGGGAGGAAATCCGCGCAACGGTGGAACTGCACACGCGATTGCTGGGAGCGGAAGATGAAGAGGCGGAAGAGGCC
>CALFYN010000679.1 GCA_937952345.1 uncultured Acidobacteriota bacterium | reverse complement strand
GCATGTGGGAGAACGTGGAAGAGCCCACCAAGGCGCATTGCCTGAACTTCGTCGAAAGCGTGCGCTCGCGCAAGACTCCGAACGCCGATATTGAGATCGGACATCGCGGCACGTCGCTCGCATTGCTGGGGAACATTGCCATGCGCACCGGGCTCAAACTGCATTGGGATGGACAGCGCGAGGATTTTCGCGATGCGCCGGAGGCCTCGGCGATGCTCACGCGCCGGTACCGCAAGCCGTACGACTGGATCAAAATATAACCGATCAGGATCTTTCGGCCAGAAGGGTAGCCACCCATCTCGATTTCAGATATACTTCTCCCAATATAAACACGGGGAGATGCAGCCATGGGATCCACATCCAGCCGCAGACCGACTCTTGTATTGTGTATTTCGATGATGCTGGCCGCCGCCGGTGTTTGGGCGCAATCCAACACCGCCACGGTCACGGGAGACGTTACCGATTCAACCGGTGCTGCCATTCCCGGCGCGACCATAACCGTTCGCAACACAGGCACCAACCAGGAGCGCAAAGTCCAAACAGGGCCTGACGGTGTGTTCACCGTCGTCAATCTACAACCCGGCGACTACGAACTCACCGCGGCGAGCGACGGGTTCCGCCGGTTTATCCAGCGCAACATCGTGTTACAGATCGGCCAGGTGCTGCGCGCCGATGTGAAACTCGAGTTGGGGATGGTGTCCGAATCGGTGAGTGTCGACGCGTCGCTGGTCGCCATCAACACTGAGAACGGCACTATCAAAGGGGATGTCATCGTGCAGGAAGAGATCCAGGAACTGCCTCTGGCGGGCCGGGATTTCACGGATCTGGCTTTCTTCACGCCAGGAGTTGTGCCGCGGGCGGAGGGCGGACAAGGTTCGGGCCTCAATGTAAACGGCGCGCGCGCATCGAATACCAATTTCTACGTGGATGGTTTCGACAATCGCAATGCCCGCGGCGCAGCGGCGCAGACGCGCCCCAATATCGACGCGCTGCAGGAATTCAAGATGGAGGTTTCCGGCTATTCTGCCGAATACGGGCGCATGGCCGGCGGGGTGCTGAACATGGTTCTGCGCTCCGGCACCAACAAATTCCACGGCAATGTGAATTACTTCGTCCGCAACGATCTGCTGGATGCCCGCGGGTTCTTCGAACGGGAGAAGACCGTTCTGCGGCAGCACCAGTTTGCGGGTACGGTGACCGGCCCCATCGTGCGGAACAAGACGTTTTTCCTCGCCAGCTTCGAAGGACTGCGCGCCAAGCAGGAAGCCACGCGGCTCTCCCGCGTCCCGACCGAACTCGAACGCGCGGGCGATTATTCGCAATCCGTCAACATCAACGGCGGCAGACTCAATCTGTTTGACCGGCTGCGCTCCGGCGCGTGCAACAACAACAATCGCGCGGCGTGTTTTCCGGGAAACGTCATCCCCGCCTCGCGATTCGATCCCACCGGCATGAAGCTAGTCAACGCTTTCCCACTGCCCAACAGGCCCGCAGGCGCAACTGGCTTCAACTACTTTGCGCAGACCGCGGACGTGGATCGATGGGACAGCCCGCTGTTCAAGATCGATCACAAGGTGGGCGGCCAGAACAACCTCGCCGTGCGCTACCAGATGCGGCGCAACGATACGCAAAATCCGTTCACGGGCAGCGATCTTGGCACCTACGGGATTTTCACTCGCGATGACCGCTCGCTCGGTGGAGTCGACTATACACATATGTTCAGTTCCACGTTTCTCATGGAACTGCGCTTCGGCTTCAGCCGCAATGTCACCTATCAGCACGGGCGCTTCGCCGGCAAGGACATCGCCTCCGAACTCGGGCTACCGAACCTGATTCCAGATGGCGAGTCGGCCAGTAATCCATACCTTCTCGATTGGCCGCAGATCTTCGCCGGGAACAACTATCCGCAATTGGGCTCCGGTGCGAACATGCCCATCGAGTACTTCGTTACGGACTGGCAGCAAGGCATCAAGTTCAGTTGGGTGAAGAACAAGCACAACATCAAATTCGGTTACAACGGCAGCTTTGTGCAGATGAATCAGCCTTATCTGAACAATCAACGTGGCACGTTCCGTTTTGTCGGCAATCGCACGGGGCATTCCATTGCCGACATGCAACTCGGCTGGCTGAACAACGTCACACGCCAGGTGGGATTCAACCGCAACTACTGGAGGCAGCCGGCCAAAGGCGCGTTTATCAACGACGATTGGAAAGCGACGCGCCGGCTTACGGTGAACCTGGGCATGCGGTGGGAAGTGAACCAGGCGCCGTTCGACAAATATGACCGCATGGGCAGCTACGACACGAGCATCCGCAAGCTAGTGGTCGCCAGCGACGCCAACGCGCCATCCAACTACCAGGAACTGCTCGATCAAACCGGCCTGCGCGATGTGGTGGTGACGGCGGCATCGGTGGGACGCGGCCGGAGCGTGGTATCCACCGATTGGATCAACTTCTCACCACGCGTCGGCCTGGCCTATCGCCTCGGCGACAAGACAGTCGTCCGCACGGGCTACGGGCTGTTCCTAGGCGGCGACATCCTGAACAACCTTCGCAACAGCCTGTCGAACCAGTTCCCGTTCTCCATCAACCAGAACTTCACGGGCGTCAACGCCACGCCGGACCTGGTTTCGTTGAAGACACCGTTCCCGTCGTCACGCGAGACAATCACGGGCACCACCACGGCCGCGGGATTCACCATGGACCCGCAGCAATCCTACCTGCAATCGTGGAATTTCACGATCGAGCGCGAGATCTTCGGCGGCACCGCCCTCGAAATGGACTACCGCGGATCGAAAGGGACACACCTGCAGCGGCTGTACGATTTCAATCAGCCGTTGCGTGATCTTTCTTCCTACATTTCCGGTGAAGGCTTCGCGCGCCCCATTCCGGAGTGGAATGCGATCAACATCTACCGCACGGGCTCGAATTCCATCTATAACGCGTTCAATGCCAGTTGGCGGAAACGCAGCCGCGGTGGATTATTCTGGCGCGTGAACTACTCATTCTCGAAGTCGATTGACGATGCATCGCAGGTGAACGGGCAATCGAACGGCGGATTCGCCGGCGCACTCGATTCGCGCAACCTGCGACTGGATCGGGCTCGGTCGGATTGGGACCGGCGGCATGTGTTCACCATGGTGGGCAGCATGAATCTGCCGTTTGGCCGCAACCGCCGCTGGGGCAGTTCGTGGCGCGGGTTCACCGATGCCGCGCTCGGCGGATGGCAGCTTTCGGGAACATCCACGGCGTACTCGGGCGGTCCGTTCACGGTGGAAACGGTGACTCCGAACTTAAATCTTGGCGGTTCGTCGCGGCCTAACCGGGTCCGCAACGGTGCTGTCCAGGAGGATCCTTCGCGGGGGCGCAAGGGGTTGGATTATCCCTGGTACGACTTGAGCGCGTTTGAGAGCGTGCCGTGCGTGCTGGATCCGGCGACGACACCGCCCGCCGGATGCGCGGACAGCAAGTTCGGCTTTGAACCGTTTGGCTTTGGAAATTCGGGGCGCAATATCCTGGACGGCCCAGGATTATTTTCCATGGACCTCGCGCTGGCGAAGAACTTCCGTCTCGGTGAAGGGCACAACCTGCAATTGCGGGTGGAGTCATTCAATCTGCCGAATCGGGTGAACTTCGTTATCACCGCTCCGATGACGCAGTTCGACTCACTCACCGGGGGCCTGTTGAGCCAGGTGGGCGGAGTCGGGCGGGGCGGCGGCCCACGCATCTTCCAGTATTCGCTGAAGTACCGTTTTTAGATCCAGACGCTGTCCAGCGGGAGCCCTTGCCTGCAGAGGTCGCAGGATTCGGCGTTATCCGAATAGCGGCCTTCGAGCTTGGCCAAATAGTAGAGTGGAATGTCGCCGAAGCTGGGCGATTTCGGCCGGGGCTGATAGACAATCACCGCCAGGCCCACCACTTCGCCGCCATTGGCTTCTACTAATTTCTTGAGGGCGGCCAGTTTCCGGCCGCTGCGGAAGAGATCGTCGACGAGCAGCACTTTTTCGCCCGGCCGTTGGACGAAATACTGGCGAAAATGCAGCGGATGATTCTCATCCTCGCCCTCGGCCCAGTAGACCTGGCGGGCCCGCAAGGCTTCGCACACGCCGTAGGCCACGGGCACCCCGCCGCCCGCCGGAGCGACAATCGAAAGCTCGTCGATCATGGCTCGCAACTCCGGATTGGAGCGGACCTTTCGGCTCAGGCCGACGCTGAGCGTTTTCAAGTGCTGATAATGACGCATGGCAAGCGCCACCTGCAGGTATTCATTGGCGTGCAGCCCGTTGGGATACACAAAATGTCCGTGCCGCAACGCGCCCGTCTTTTTGAGAAGACTCACGACATCTTCTTGACTCGGAATGACGTCCATGGTTTCAGTGTAGCGCCACCCCGGATGCAAGTTGGGCGAGAATTTCCGCTCCGTTCTCTCACCTATTCCATGAGATGCGATTCATTATTCGCTGGAGGAGGCAGGGGCAGGATCCGGCCCGCAGCCAGCGTCTGAGAAGGCTCGAACAGCTTCTCCATCAGGCCGGACAAGCGGGATACTACAGACGGCGCCAGATCGACTTGCCGAGGCAGGCGCCGGCCCGGGAGGAATTGGTGCCCCTCGCGCTACAATCCATCCCGCGCGTGGAGTTGGATGATTTTCTGGGTAATCCGGTGGAATTCTACAATTGGCACCACAAGCTGCGTCCGATGCGCCCGCTCGATTGCCCGCTGGGAACCATCGGCCGCACGGCCATGCTCGCCGATGGGTTCGAGGAAAGCGAATCGACGCGCACGTTCACCTGCCTGTCACTGGAGGAATTGGAAGAATACGAACCCGATTCGCTGGCCGGTCCCGTGTGGCGCCTGAGAAATCTCGCCGAACTCGCTTTGGCGGGACGACTGCGGCTCGATTCCCTGCGCGGAGCGTTGCTGGTGTTCACCGGCCTGAAGCACGGATGCCTGAAAGCCGAGGATCGCGATCTGCTGTGGCGCGCGTTTCAGGTTCCGGTCTTCGAGCAATTCCGCGGCTATTCGCAGGAGTTGCTTGCCTGGGAATGCGAGGCCCACGACGGTCTTCATATTCATGCCGAGAACGCCATCTTCGAACTGCCGCGCGACGGGGAACTGCTGTTAACGGGACTCGCTTGCGAAGAGTATTCGTTGCTGCGCATCGGCACGGAAATGACGGGCCGGCTCTGCAGCACGCCTTGCGGCTGCGGCAATCTGACGCAACGCCTGATCGACGTGAAGCCGCTGCGGGCGCCTGTATTGTCGATGGCCGCCGTGGCAGCCTCGGGCGCAGCCTATTCCGCCCGGTAGCGGTGCGCCAGCCATCTGATACCCTGAAGTGTGTATCCCAACCTCTACGATATCGACCCAGGCGCCGATGCCCCCGAAATCGTGCGCATGATCGTCGAGATCCCGAAGAATTCTCCGAACAAATACGAATACGACAGTTCGCTCGGGCTGTTCCGCATGGACCGCGCGCTCTATTCCCCGCTGCACTACCCAGGGGATTACGGATTCATCCCCGGCACTCTTGCTGAAGATCACGACCCGATGGACGTGCTTTGCCTGGTGACTGAGCCGACCTTCACCGGCTGCCTGCTGGAGGTTCGCCCCGTGGGCATCCTCAATATGGAGGACAGCGCCGAAGGCGATCAGAAGGTGCTGGCTGTGCCGCGCCGCGATCCGCGGTACGACCAGGTGCACACCATGGATCAGATCTCTACGCACATCCGCCGAGAGATCGAGCACTTCTTCACCATCTACAAGGAATTGGAAGGCAAGGTGACGCGGCTGGAGGGATGGGGCGGGCCGGCCGACGCGCGCCGCGCAATCGTCGAATCGCGAAGACGGTACCTGGAGTCCAAAGGCACACCGGAGCCCATCGTCGAATAGGCCAGCATGCGGCTGATCATCGACACGGACCCGGGCATCGACGACGCGCTTGCGCTGCTGTATGCGTTCGCCTCGCCGGAAGCCAGCATCGAGGCCATCACCACGGTCGCGGGAAACGTCGCTTTGGAGAAGACCACACGCAATGCACAACAGGTGCTGCGCCACTTGGGGCTTCACAACCCGCCTCCGGTGATTCGCGGATGCGCGCAGCCGTTGCGCCGCCAACCCGTCTATGCCGAGCACGTGCATGGCGAAGATGGGCTCGCGGGCGAGTGGGACGGCACGGACCATCCGCCGGAAGACGGCGCCGTGCAGGCGATTCTGCGCCTGGCGGCGCAACACCCCGGTGAGATCACGTTGCTGGCGCTTGGGCCGCTAACCAACGTCGCCGCCGCGCTGCTGGCGGATCGCGAGCGCTTCGCTCTGTTGCGGCAAGTGGTGGCCATGGGGGGCGTGCTGGATCCGCCGGGGAACATCACTCCAGTGGCTGAATTTAACTTCCACGCCGATCCACATGCCACGCGCGAGGTGCTGCGCAGTCCCGTGCCGCTGACTATCGTTCCTCTGGATCTGACCAGGCAAGCCGTGTTGCGCCGCGACCTGCTGAACTCGTGGATGACCGGCAGGTTCGACGCGCGGGCTCGATTCGTCGGGGCGCTCTGCGGCCGCTACTTCCGTTTCTACTCGGCCATGCATGGGAGCGAGCATTGTTTCCTCCACGATCCGCTGGCGACGGCGATTGCTCTGGATCCTTCGCTGGGACAAACGAAAACCGTGCGGATGGAGATTGAAACCGAAGGCGAGATGGCTGCGGGTATGGTGGTTCGCGATCTGCGCCCCGGGCGGCAAACCGGCTGCGAAGTGAATGTGGTGACCGGTTGCCGGATGGAGGAGTTCTTCCTCCGCTTCGAGGAGCGCGTGGTCAGGCAGCCGGACGCAGACTCCGAATAATCATGTCGAGCGAAGTTTCGATCAGGTGCTCCCGCGGCACCCAGGGGAAGTGCGGGTCTCCGTCATTCAGGATCAACAACGATGTGGTTCCGTGGATGAACGTCCACACTACCTGGCTGGTGGTTTCCAGATCTTCGAACACCAGGTGTCCCGCTTGCCGGCACCGGTCCAGGGCACGCCGCAGATGATCGAACGTTTCCAGTCCTACGAGATTCGTTTCTTGAAACTCCTCGTTTTTTTCCTGGGCCGAATGATCTATTGGCGTACAGAAGGTCAACAAATAATGGTTGGGATGGGCAATTCCGAAATCGATATAAGATCGAAGCCCTTTGCGCAGCCCGGTGATCGGGTCGCCTTGCTCGTTCTCCAGGCAATCGAGTTGCGCCTTTAAGCCGCTGAAGGTCTCCCAGCACAGGCTCGAGAAAAGGTCCGTTTTGTCCTTGAAATAGAGATAGATCGTGGCCGGAGAGTATTCGATCCGGTCGGCGATTTTACGAATGGAAACGCTGCTAAAGCCTTCTTCCACAAAAAGTTGACTAGCAGCATCGAGGATCTTCTGGCGTAACTCCACCTTCTCGCGGGCGCGGCGTTCGGTGACTCCCATAGCTACTTGTAAATTACAGAACACTGTTCAGTTTGTCAACGGCCACACATCCCGGCGGTCAAGCGTATAATGCGAACGATGCTCCGCCGCCACTTCCTGCTCGCCCCACTCCCCGTAGCGCTACGCGCTGCGGAGAAAGATTTTCCCAAGACCGTTCCCGTCTATGAACAGCCGCTTTTTTCGCTGCACCGGCAATTTCGCGCGCCGGTGAAGATCGCCGCTGTGGAATATCTGCGCAATGGGAAATCGACGTTCGTCCGCGCCACTTCGAGCGATGGTGTGGCGGGTATCGTGCGCACCAAGGAAATCGATGATTTCGTGCCCATCCTGCTGCGCCGCGTGATTCCCGCCTTCGTGGGGAAAGACGCACGCGACCTGGAAACGTTGCTGGACGAGGTCTATATCAAGCATTACAAGATCGCCGGGCAGCCCTTCTGGTCGCCCGTCGCCGCAGTCGAACATGCCATCTGGGACATGCTGGGGCGCACGGCGCAGAAACCCGTGGCGGAACTGATGGGCGGGATGATCCGCAAACAGATTCCGGTGTATTTGTCGGGATCTGGCCGGGAAACCACCGCCGAACAGGAAGTAGACGTCTACGTGCGGGGCGTCGAGGAAACCGGCACGAAAGCGGTCAAGTTCAAGATCGGCGGGCGCATGAGCCGCAATCTGGACGCTTATCCGGGGCGCACGAAGACGATGGTGGAACTGGCGCGCAAGCGTCTCGGCGATGGAGTCATCCTCTACGCCGACGCCAACGGCAGCTACGACGCCAAACACGGCATCGAAGTGGGCCGTATGCTGCAGGGACTCGGATTCCAGTTCTTCGAGGAGCCATGCCCCTGGGAGGAGGTGAGCGAAACCAAGCGCGTGGCCGACGCACTGGAGATGCCCGTCGCCGGCGGCGAGCAGGAATCCTCACTGTGGAAAGTGCAGGACATGATTGAGCGGCGCGCGGTGGACATTGTACAGCCCGATTTGAACTACTGTGGCGGCATCACACGCGCGGCCCGCATCGCACGGATGGCACGGCAGGTGAAGATGACTATCGTGCCGCACAACACGCAGACGGACGCCGCCGCCTGCAAGATGCTGCAATTCGCCGCCGCCACGCCGAACATCGGGGCGCACATGGAGTTTCCACATCGCGGCAAACCGGCGCCGGTGTCGTGGTATTCGCCGAACTTTGCCATCCGCAACGGACACGTGGATGTGCCCACCACGCCAGGCCTCGGCGTGGAATTTGACGCGGACTACATCCGCAAGTGCCAGCGCGTGACCGCTTAGTTCTTCTGGTTCCGCAGCCAATTATCGTAGGAGTGCTTCTTTCCACCCGTATATTCAATGGTGTCGAAGAACGACTCATTTCCCAGCGCGCGCGGATCCTCTTCCTGGCGCAGCATGCTCATCATCCGGTCGCGCAACTCGCGTTTCGTCTGCGCATATTTTGGTACGGCGGCGAGGTTGTTCACGCAATCCGGATCCGCCTTCACATCGTACAGTTCCTCGGGTGGACGCTTGCCGAACGCCATGCGGTAATATTCATCGAAGCTGGAAACAATCAGCGATTTCGTGGGGCTGTCGTCGACGTTGCGATACCCCGTTTCGGGATTTCCAGCCGGCCAACTATCGGGGACGAAGTTGCGTACATAGAGAAATTCCGGCGTGCGAATGGCCCGCACCGGGTACCCCGCGTCATTCGGGCGTCCAATATCGTGCCGTTCCTTGCCTACCAGCATCACATTGCGCGAGGCATCCACCGTGCCCGACTTCGACGACTTCAGCACATCCAGGAAACTGCGTCCCGTAATGGACCCGGCCTTCGGCACGCCCGCAGCCTCCAGGAATGTCGGAGCAAAATCGCGCACGTTGATGAAATCGTCCACCGTGCGTCCGGCCGGAATGTTCTTACCCCAGCGCACCGCCAGCGGCAAATGGAAGCCATGCTCGTAGATCTGCCCCTTCACGCGCGGGAACGGCTGCCCGTGATCGGACGTCACCATGATCAATGTATTGTCCAGTTCCCCGATCGCTTCCAGCTTTTTCAGCGCCCTCCCGATATGCAGATCGCCCCACTCCACTTCCAGAGCGTAGTCGAGCATATCGCTGCGCACGGTGCGATTGTCCGGAAAATACTTCGGCAAGGTGACGTCGGCGGGTTTACGCCCCGCGCGAATGCCCGATCCATCCTCATAACGGCGATGCGGCTCAGTGAACCCCATCCAGAAGCAGAAGGGCTTATCCTTGGGCCGCTGGTCGAGGAAGAGGCTGAAGTTCGCCGCGTAATCGAGATTGCCGATGCCGTCATAGGGCGGCTTGTTGGTGATCTTACGAAATTCCGGGCCGGCGGGGTTGCGCTTCCATCCGGTGGACTGGTAGTCGCCCGGTCCCCATCCCTTCCCTGTCAGTCCTACCGTGTAACCGGCCTTTTCCAATAAATCGGGATAGACGGCGAATTCATTCGGGAAAATGCTGAAGTGGCTGACCGCTTCCTTCAGTTGCCAGGTATTGCGCCCGGTGAGAATCGATGCGCGGCAGGGGCTGCATTTTGGGTTCGACGTGAACACGTTGGTGAACAGGACGCCCTCACGCGCCACCCGGTCGAAGTTCGGCGTCTTCACCCAAGTACACCCGTATGCCCCCGCATGCATCTGTGACCAGTCATCGAAAATGATGAACAGAATATTGGGGCGGCGGCCGCTCTGCGCGGCAACGGAGCCGGCAGCCATACCAGCCGCGGCGCGCAGGAAAGTTCTTCTCGTGGATCGCATACTCCCTTGCAGCATGACACAAATCTGACAGAGTCAGGGGGAATTCCACGCAGCAGGAAGCTACAATCGGAGGTGTCATGGTCCGCCTCGGGCAATGGCTGAAACCGCCGCGCACGCTCCTGCTGTACCTGATCGTGCTGACTCTGGTTTCCATCACTGCATTGAGCTGGTTCGCCTGGCGTCTGCTGGATCAGGAACGCCTGGTGGAATCGCAACGTTCGCAGGAACGGACCGAGCAAATCGCCGATCGCGTCGCCGCCACATTGCGCGGCGCACTAGCCGATGCCGGCGACCGCCTGGGCGTGTGGCTGGATGCTCCCGACGAACCCGTGCCCGTGCCCAACGGCGTGCTGCTGTTACTGCGTGATGGGCAGTTGACGCTGTCCACACCGGTGCGCCTGCTTTATTCACCCATCCCGTCTCCCTTGCCGGAAGCCGACGGAGCCGTATTTGCAGAAGCGGAGATGTTCGAATTCCAGCAATCGCAGCCACTCGAGGCCTTGCTCACCTATGAGCGGCTGGCGGCGTCGCCCGATGCGGCAATTCGTGCCGGTGCGCTGCTGCGAGCAGCGCGCGTGTTGCGGTCGCTGCGCCGCATGGAGGAAGCACGGGGGATCTACGAGAGGCTGGCCAGTGTAGGAAGCGCGAAGGTGGCGGGCGCACCTGCGGACCTGGTGGCGCGCCACGCCCTGGTATCCGAAGCTCACGATGCCGCGCGACTTCGGGACGACCTCGCCGCCGGCAAGTGGCAACTCACGCAAGGGCAGTTCGCGTTTTATTGGAAGGAGACGCAGCGCGTCAGCAAACAACAGGACGCACCGCCCCCTGAAGCGCTGCTGCTGAGCCAGGCTGTGATGCGCATCTATGAGGACCGCGGGCGCAACACCGAGTTGCGCGGGCAAGAGACCATCTGGATCGATCAGCACCCCTACTTTCTGCTGTGGCGCGGTACGCCGGAGCGCCGCGCGATTCTGCTTGCGCCGCCGGCTTCCATTCTCCGCCCGGCCTTCGCGTCCATCGATGCGCGCTACGCCGTAGTGGATGGCACAGGACGCCTTCTGGCCGGCGAACGGCTGGCTTCCGGCCGCGCCGCCGTCCGCACCGCCGCCGAGCATCAACTGCCCTGGAACCTCTACGTGGCCCCTGCGCAATCGCCGGCGATGCTGATCTCCGTGCAGCAGCGCTTCGTTCTGTTGGGGTTGGCGGTAATGGTGCTCTTCCTTGTGCTGGGAACCTATTTCATCGCGCGAGCCATTCGCCGTGAAGCCGACCTGCTGCGGATGCAATCGGACTTCGTCTCGGCGGTGTCGCATGAATTTCGCTCGCCGCTGACCAC
>CALFYN010000678.1 GCA_937952345.1 uncultured Acidobacteriota bacterium | reverse complement strand
ACGCGGACCAGCCATGTTCGGCCGCCGCGGCGAATGATTTGACCAACTGTCCGCGGCATAAAAACACCTCCGGTATTGGCGGCACACCCGCGGCACACCGCGGCGCGCTACTGAATTGATCTGTTGGAGGTTACGGAAACGAAGACTGATCGGGGTTCAGCCAACCGGCGGTGGCGAACCGGATATCCCCACAGTCAGGAAACTGGAAAGACAATGAGGATGTCCGGATCTCCGTTGAAACGGGATGACTCTCGAAACTCATTTTAGGCCGCGGAAGACTTCGCCCGCTGAAGGCGCGCCTGTTGGTGTTGCAGACGAAGAGCGTAGGCCGTTTTCAAAGCAGTCACGAGCCCTGGAGTATAGCGATAGCCGTGAAGGCGATTCCATCGGGTTTCGGCAACCATCAGACTCGACGCGACCCAACGAAGGCGGTGATCGGAACCTTGCCAGCGCTTCACCTGGCGGCAGATTTTGTCGGTTACGGAAAAGGTCGATTCGATGCCATTGGTGCTCGAAACAGATCGTTTCAATTGCGGCGCCACTCGCAGCTCAAGCACGGTCAGCGTTTCTTCCATTCCTTCGCTCAAGCTGGCTGCTGCACTCGGATTGTCTTGTAGCAACTGATCATGCAGCCGATACAGAGCCTGTCTGGCATCGGCCGCCTCAGTCATTTCATAAGCAGCCCGCATCTGAAACCGCACGGCCGGGCGCCGCTCTTCCGGCAGGTGATCACAAACGTTGCGGATCTTGTGGACTTGGCATCGTTGCAGAAACGCTGCTTCGCCGGCACGATCTTGAATCGCCCGCCGGATCGCTTTGCTGCCATCCACGACGTACAGCCGCGGCTGTGTGAAATCCAACCCGCGCTCGGCCAGTTCGTCTAAGAGCTCGCCGACCACGGCTGCATTCTCCGTCGTTCCCTGCCGCAGTCCAAGCACGATTTTGTGCCCAAAACGATCGATTCCTAGAGCAACCACCAAATTGGCGCTCTTGAATATGGTCACGTCGATCATCATCACGCAGATGGAAAGATTCTCCAAGGATCGGGTCAGCAGGTGTTCCAGCTTCTTGCGGCTGGCTTCGATAAATCGCTCGCTGATGGTGCTTTTGTCTACCCCGTAGGCATCGCTGAACTGTTGCACCACCTCTTTGTAAGAGCGCATCGTCAGCCTCCAGTTGGATGGCATCAGGTAACCACCGCGGCGATTTCAATTGGAGGAGAAGACAGATTCGCCGGAGAGCCAGGTTTGTTGGATGTGGAGGCGCGAGGTGGCTTCGTCGTAGGTGAATTCGATGAGATCGGCTTTTTCGCCGGTTTGGAGGCCACGCTGGCGGTTGGCGATACGGCCGACACGGGCGGGGTTGCGCGAGGCCATGGTTATTGAATCGGCGAGGCTGATGCCGGCGAAGCGGACGGTGTTGCCGACGGCGGTGTCCATGCGGAGGGCGGACCCGGCGAGCCGGGTGCCTCCTTTCATGACGACGCGGCCTTCGGGGAGGAGTTCGACGTCGACTTCGCCGAGGCGGTAGAACCCGGGGGTACATTCGGCTACGGCGACGGCGTCGGTGACGAGGATGGAACGTTCGAGGCCCTTGGCGCGGATGGCGCATTTGACGAACGTCGGGGAGAGATGGAAGCCGTCGCAGATGAAGCCGGCGGAGAGATTGTCGTTGGCGAGCTGATCCCAAATGTAGTTGGGATGGCGGGGAAGGATGAAGTGGGCTCCGTTGCCGAGGTGAGTGGATTTCGTGGCGCCGGCGGCGACGGCCTCGGCGATTTGGCGGCTGTCGGCTTTGGTGTGGCCGATGGAGACGATGATGCCCTGCTTGACGAGGGCTTCGATGTATTGGGCCGCGCCGGGCCATTCGGGAGAGACGGTGACGAGGCGAATGTAGCCGCGGGCGGCTTCCTGCCAGCGGTGGAACTCATTGATGTCGGGCGGGCGGACGTGCTGGACGGGGTGCGCGCCGCGGGGGCCGTCTTCCGGGGAGATGTGCGGGCCTTCGACATGGAACCCTTCCATGGCGTGGCCGTGGGGGAGTTGCTCCTTGGCGTTGGCCAGGTTGCGCATGGAGCCGATGATTTCGGGCTCGCCGCCGGTGATGACGGTGGGGAGGAGGCGGGTGACTCCGGTAGCGAACTGGACGGAGAGGGAACGGTCAATGTCCTCTAGGGGGCAGGAGGGGGTGCAGTAGTCGGCTCCGGCGAAGCCGTTGACCTGGAGGTCGATGAAGCCGGGGGCGATGAAGGGCAGGGGGCCTTCGGGTCTGGCGATGAGCGGGTCGACACCGGTGATTACGGTATCGAAGCGGACTTCGACGGGCTGGCCGGTGAAGGGGTCGATTCCCAAACGTTGCATGGAATTAGAACAGATCCTCTCAAGAATGTTTTATTCACAGAATACCCACACAAGGGGGTGTCTAAACAACTGATGGTACAGCAAAAAGAAGTTGTGGAAAGGATGAGATTGTTCTGGCGCGAGGGGTGTGAGTCCTGTTAGAAAAGACAACAGATCCTCTGCGGGCGTTCAGGAGATGGGTTGATCTCGGGGGAGGTGGCCGTCTTCGGGATGCCCGCGGGATTTACCTTCCAACACACAGCGCACCCGGTCGAAGGAGAGATAATACAATCTCTGGCTTCCTATGCTGTTGGCGATTGCGATGCTTCTGATGGCGCAACTCTCGCCGGATTGGATTGCCCGTGCTGCGGGCCACATCCGGGAAAAGCGGTTTGACGCGGCGATTCAGGAATTGTCACAAGCGGCGCGCCAAGAGCCGCGATCCTCGTTAGTGCACCTGCTGCTGGGACAGGCCTATCTGTCCAAGGGGACAGCGGCGTTTGTTGCACAGGCGAAGGCGGAGTTTCAAGAGGCTCGGGATCTGGACGATACGCAGGTGCTGGCGAGTTTCTATATTGCCAAGATCGATCTGGATCTTGGGCGGATCCGGCAGGCGGAGCGGGAATTGGAGCGCGCCTTGGAAAAGAAACCCGGGGAGCATTTTCTGCTGGCGCTGCTGGGCGAGACGCGGCGGCAGCAAGGGGACCCGGACGGCGCGATTCAACTGACAACACAGGCGATCGAATCCACGGCGGAGGCTCTGCCGGTGCATTATTACAGGGCTCTGGCGTGGTGGGACCGGAAGAACGAAAAGCGGGCGCTGGAAGATCTGGCGAAGATTCTGCCGACGGCGGCAGCCACGGCGGACGCGTATTTGCTTGCGGGAGCGATCCATCTGGATCGCCAGCGGCTGCGTGAAGCGGAGGCGAATGTGCGGCAAGCGATCGAGATGGAGGACGGACGGGCGGAGGCGCATCTGCGGCTGGCGCAGGTGTTGCGGCGGCAGCGGCGGTTCGACCTGGCGCGGCGGGAATTGGCGCGGGTGGAGGCGGCTCCGAAGCTGACCTCTCCGTACTTTCAGCGGCTGCTGGCCGATGCGGCGTGCGAGCAGGGGTTGATTCTGTTGGATGAAGGCAATGCGGGGGCGGCTAGGGCTTGGTTTGTGCGCGCGCTGGAAATTGACCCGGAGCACGCAGAGGCAAGACGGCGCCTGAAACCTTGAGCACGCGATCGGCGGCGACGTTTTGCATCACCTCTGTCGTTCCGTCGATCCATGTAATCTGAATACGGTCCGCCTTGGTGGCCGGGCCGAGGCCGATGTGGAGGCGCGGGTCGCTGCTCGATTGATAGCTGTTGACGCTGGTGGCGTAGCGGTGCTGGGTTTTGCCGCCGACGGTTATTTCCACTCGTGCATCGGGACGGGAGAGATCGAGCGAGAGCCAGTGGCCGGATGGTGAGGAGTCGTTGCGGAAGAGGAACGGGCGGGCACCGAGGTTGGCGATGACGATGTCGAGGTCGCCGTCATCATCGAGGTCGGCGACGATGGAGCCGCGGCCTACGTGTTCGATGGCGAAGGCGGGTCCGGCGGATGCGCTGATGTCCTTGAACTTTCCGTTGCCTTGGTTTTCGTACAGCAGATCCTTTTGGGCATAGCGCAGTCGGGGGTTGTAAAGCTGGATGTTGTCGATGACGTGGCCGTTGGTGACGTGGATGTCGAGGTCGCCGTCGTTGTCGAAGTCGAAGAGGCGGGCGCCGAAGCCGAGGGTTTCGAGGCCGGATTGCAGGCCGGCCTGAGCAGAGGCGTCTTCGAGCACAAGCTTGCCGAGGTTGCGATAGAGCGTGTTAAGCTCGTCGGAGAAGTTGGTGACGAAGATGTCGGCGAGGCCGTCGTTGTCGAAGTCGGCGATCTCGGCGCCCATGCCGGCCTGGGGCTTGCCATTGGCATCGAAGCCGGCGCCGGATGCGTAGGCGATGTCCACGAACGTTCCGTTGCGCTGATTGTGGTAGAGGAAGTTGCGGACTCCGTCGTTGGCGATATAGAGGTCGGGCCAGCCATCGTTGTCGATGTCGCCGACGGCGAGCCCGAGACCTTTGCCGGAGGGATTGGCGATGCCGGCGGCTTTGGAAACGTCGGTGAAGGTGCCGTCGCCGTTGTTGCGAAAGAGGATGTCGGGCTTGCCGTCGAACATGCGCGGATCGCAGTACATGCGGTGGCCGGGTTTGTTGAAGCCGCAGTAGGGATGGTCCTTGAGGTCGTATTCGACGTAGCGCACGATGTACAGGTCGAGGTAGCCATCGCGGTTGTAGTCGACGAAGCCGGCGCTGGTGGACCAGCCGTCCGCGGCCACGCCGGCAATCTTCGTGACTTCGCGAAAGACGCCGCCGCCTTCGTTGCGAAAGAGTTGATTGCCTCCGAAGGAGGTGATGTAGAGATCGGGGCGGGAATCATTGTCGTAGTCGCCGACCGCGACACCGGTGCCGAAGGTGCCGTTGCCTTGCACGCCGGCCTTTACAGTGACATCTTCGAATTTCAAGTTGCCGGCGTTGCGATAGAGCCGATGGCCGGGGCCGGGTTTGCCGCGGGCGAGATCGGCGCCATTGACGAAGAAGAGGTCGACGAGGCCGTCGCCGTCGTAATCGAAGGCGGCGAGTCCGGAGCCGTTGGTTTCGGTGACGAGTTTTTGCGGCGATGCGCCGTTTTCATGGCGGTGTGTGAGCCCGCTTTGGACACCCACTTCGACGAATTGGACGGCAAGCAGGAAGGGGGCGAGCAGCATTGGATCACCTGTAGACAGCGATGCGGTGCGAGCGATAGGTCTGCACCTCAATCAGTTTGGACCGTGAGAGAGGCATGTGGCAATCGACGCATGCGCCCTGGTTGGCGGAGGGGCAGTCTTTGGGTTGGTGGCAGATGCCGCACTTATTGGAAAGCACGGCGGGGCCGCGCTGGGTCTGGTGAACATCATGGCAGGTGCCGCACGTCATGGAGCCGCTTTTTTGAAAACAGCGGCTCGATTGGAGTAAGCCCACTTGATTGCCGTGCACATCCGGCGCGGCGTGCGGATCCTCTTTGAGTCCGGAATGGCAGCGGGCGCAGAGATCGATGCTGGATGGGCGGCGGAGTTGCTGGTGGGTGGCTGCTTCGCCGTGGCACTTGGTGCAAGGGATGCCGAGCGTGTAGCCACTGGCATAGCGAGGGCCTTTGGCGGTGGTCTGCAATTGGAAGCCGGATGCGTGGCAATCGAGGCACTGCGGCGGGATGCCTCGTTCGAAGTTAACCGTGCCGTCTTCGTAGCCGGGGCTGTTGATCCAGCTTTTCGAGGCTGTGTGATAGGAGACGGGCAGTTGATAGAGCAGACCGTCACGCCAGTAAAGATAGGACTGGCCGCGGCGGCCGGAGCCGATTACCAAATCGATGGACTCCGTGCGGCGTTGATTGGGTTGGAAACCGGTTTGATAGAAGCGGCCGGCGCGGCGTTCCATCTGGAAGTAGACTCCGTCAACGCCGGTTTTCATTTCGCGGTTGAATGGTCCAAGGACGGTTTCCGCGGATGCGTTGCTCGAGGCTCTGGCGTGGGCCGTGCGGGAATAAGAGGCAGCGATCGACTGGTGGCAGGGGACGCAGTTAAGCGTTTGCTGGGCGAACGCTGCCGTTGCGATGCATAGCGAAAGTGCGGCGCCGCGGATCAAAACTCGATGCGCAGCATGAGGGCGATGCGGCGGCCGTTGGCCTTCTCGGATTCGAAATCGGAGACGACGCCGGTGAAGCGCCCGACCGTGGCGGGGACGGAGATGTTGCTGGTCGGGTTGGTGAAATGCGGCGTGTTGAAGATGTCCGAGATCTGGCTGGTGAAACTGGTGGATAAGCGTTCCGTGATGCGGAAGCGTTTGGACGCGGAGAAGTGATGGACGTTGATGCCCTGGCCGACGAGGACGTTCGGATTGGAATTGCCGAAGTTGCCGGGGGCCGGGGCGCGGAAGGCGGAGGCGTCGAACCAGCGGGTGTAGCTGCGTTCGCCGGATGGGAGGTTGCCATTGCCGATGCGGTCGGGGAGGCCGCCCACGGTGTTGGTGTTCGAAGGATCGGATCCGGAGAAGGACGGTGAAAAGAAGAAGCCCGAGGTGAAGTAGCTGATGGTGCTGACGGTCCAGCCACCGAGGATATGATCGACGACGGCGGGCGCGTTGGAGAGGGCTTTCTTGCCGCGGCCCACGGGCACACGCCAGTTGGACATGATGACGGCGTAGTGGCGGCGGTCGCCGCTCTGCCTGGCCCAGCGGCCGGTGACATTGTAGGGATTTTCGAGGTTGAGGTAGTCGGCGAAGCTGTTGGCGAGAGTCCAGTGGGCGTTGAAGGTGAAATCGCCCATTCGCTTGGTTGCCTGCACCTGGAAGGAATCGTACTTGGTCCTGCCGTCGGAACGGGCTTCGGTCACGCCCACGAATTGCGGAAAGGGGCGGCGAGACTGGGCGAACGGAGTGAGACTGGGTTCGGGCTTGTTGATGCCGATGTTGTAGTTGAGGCCGATGGCGCGCGAGCCGACGTAGGAGGTACGGAAGCCCAATCCGCGCCAATCGCGTTCGATGGAGAAGTTGAACTGGTGGATGGTGCCGTTGTCGGTCTGGATGGGGAAGCCGGTGATGCTTTGGCTGGGGATGGCGGCCGAAGCGAGGCTGACGGGGTATGGGTTGGGGAATTGGAAGAGCGGGCCGCCGCCGGGTGCGACTACGTTCTGGTAGTTTTCGGAGATTTGGAAAGGACCGCCGGTGAGGACACGATCGAAGTAATTGATACGCTCCGTGTAAGTGCCGTAGCCGCCGCGGAAGACGAGCTTATCGGTGAGGCGATAGGCTGCGGACAGGCGGGGCCGGATATTCCGTTTGTCGGGCACGGGGACGACAGGGCCGGTGCCGATGCGGATGTTGGCGGGATACAAGGGGTGAATGCGGTTCTGACCTTCGGGTGTTACGTTGACGGTGTTGCTGGCGCGGTCCCAGTTGAACATGAGGCCGTCGCTGAAGGTGGGCAGGGCGTAGTAGTCGTAGCGCACGCCGTAATCGAGGGTGAGGCGGGAGGATACTTTGAAGGAATCAGTGAAAAAGATGCCCCATTCCTTGTTGGTGCGGGTGCGATTGGTGAGAGGATCGAGGCGCGTGGCGGATTGGGGGATGCCGAGCAGGAAATCGGCATAGCCGATGGTGGATCGCGTGATGGAACCGTTGAAGCTGAAGGTGCCGTAGTTGCCTTCGGGGATGGTTCCGGTGAAAGCGGAGAAGGCGCGGACTTCGCCACCGAATTTGAGAACGTGTTTTCCTTTGTTCCAGGTGATGGAGTCTTCAAAAGAGTATTCGTGATTTTTTTCCCAGACACCGCCGGCGATGGTGGAGAGGGCCTGAATGCCGGTGATGTTCATGGTGGGGAAGCCCTGCGCGCTGTAGTTGCCACGGTTGACGCCCTGTAGTCCGATGGCGGCAACGGCCTCGTCGCCCTGCAAGGGGCGGACGCCGCGGAACTCATCGCCATCGCGGCCGAGGTTCGGGAGGATGCCCATGCGGAACGTGTTTACGAGGGAAGGGCTGAACACGTGGGTGTCCGAGATGGCCCACTGGCGATGATCGCGGAGGCGCGTCCAGGTGAATTTGGGCAGGTTGCGGCTGAGGACGTACGGGAAGCGGCCCATGAGCCAGCGGACGTACAGGGTGTTGTTGGATGAGATGTTGTGATCGACGCGGATGAACGGCCAGTCTCCGCGGTAGAAATCGTAGTGGAACGGGTGAACAAAGCTGAAGTTGTTCGTGGAGAATACGTTCGGATTTCCAAGATTGGGTTCGGGGATGAAGGTATCCTGCGTTTTCAGGGAGACGCTGCTGAAGCGGCTTGCGGGAATGATGTTGCCCGGGAAGGGAGTGCGGACGCCGGCGGCATTGGCCGCGGTGAGCGGATCCTGGACGACTTGCGAGGGGAGGCTGAACTGCGAGAAATCGCCGCGACGCATGGGCAGGGATGGCACGGTGGCCTGCACCAGGGAGCCGAGGGGCATGCGGTGGGCGAAGAACGAACCATAGAAAAATGTGCGGTCTTTCCAGATTGGCCCGCTGGCCTCGACCTGAAACTCGTGTTGAATAAAGGGAGTTTTTCGAGGATCGAAGAAGTTACGGGCGTTGAGGCCGGAATTGAAGTGCTTGTAGTAGGCCATGCCATGGAACTGGTTCGAGCCGCGCTTGGAAGTCATGTTGAAGCTGGAGACGCGGGCGTTGTCGGCGGTGTTATTGGCAGTGGCGACCTGGACATCTTCATAGAAGTTGACGTTATTGGTGTTGCCGCCATAGCGGTCGTTCTCGATGCCGTCGAAGCCTTGCGAAGTTTGGATGGGGGCCTGGCCGGAGATGCGCACTTGCCAGCCGGAGCCCTGGATGCCGGGAACCGTGGAGAGGATGGCGTAGACCGATGGATAGGGAAGAACTTGTGGGGAATCCTTGATGTTTTGCGATGACAGCGTGCCGCTGAGCATTCCGGTCTCGGTGTTGATTACGGCGGCGCCGGCCTGGACGGTGATGCTTTCGGTAGTGGCTCCCACTTGAAAGACGATGTCGATGCGGCGAACTTGGGAAGCAACGAGGAGGAGGTTTTCAGCGACGAACGTTTTAAAGCCGGATGCATCGGCTTTGAGACGATAAGTGCCGGGCTTGAGGTCGGCCATTTCGTAGTTGCCGTTTTCGTCGGTGGAGACGGAGCGGGCTTCGGTGTTGGTGGAGAGATCCCACGCAGTTACGGTGGCTTGCGGCACGACAGCGCCTGATGGATCCGTAACGACTCCCCGGATGGAGGAACGATCCGCTTGGCCGTATAGTACGGCGGCGGAAAATAGAGCGGCAAGGCAAAAGACTGTGCGAATCATAGTCCCCTTCCCAATGCGGCCAAATTGGTTAGGGTAGTTTACAGCCAATCTCAATTGAAATGCAAGATAAAATCGAATGACTATTGGACGCGGGGGCGGAGACTTTCGAGGGCCTTGAGGATTTCGCTCTTCCAGGCGCCGGAGGGGTCGAGATCGGGGTTGTAGTTGGTGACGCCGACGGCGGCGATGGGGAGGGTTTCGCGGACGAGGGCGATGTAATTGGCGGGGTTTTCGACGCCTTCGAGGAAATCGGTGTCGATGTGGAGATAGATGGCGTCGGTGCGCTGCTTGAGTTGATCGAGGGCGACGGGGAGCAGGCCGAGGGAATCGACGGGATGAGCGTTGATCCAGGAGTCTTCGAGACGCTCTTTTTCGCCTTGTTCGACATCCCAGAAGCAGGCTAGGATGACGTCGTGTTCGGAGACAATGCGCTCCATGCCGATGCGTTCGCGGAGTTCTTCGTGGCAATGTCCGGTGAGGATGGAGAGGGTCATGCCTTCGATGTTGCCGCTGATGCTGGTCTCGGGGATGTGGAAGTCGGGGTGGCGGTCGAACCAGACGATGCCCAGGCGTGGCGTTTCGATGGCGGCGATGGTGCCGATGGCGGAGTTGCAGTTGCCGGCGAGGACGACGGGGATGGTTTCCTCTTCGATGGCCTGTTGGACGGATTGTTTGACGGTGCGGTTGACGTCGACGATGGAATCGGGGCCCTGGCTGCGAAGGTCGCGGAGGCGGACATGGCTGACGAGGGCGGGCATGCCCCGGGTGCCGAGGAGTTGATCGAGGCCGGCGGCGAGCAGATGGCGCGGGCCTTTTCCGACGGCCACGTCTTCGAGGCCCAGGTGGAACGGCACTTCAATTAGTGTGAACATGTTGTGTCAGCAGATCGCGGAACAAAGCAAAGACACCGGGGTAGTTCACGGTATTCAACATGGAAACCGGAGTGGCGCCCTCTGCCTGTTTTCGTTCCAGAACCCTACCGTAATTCTCGCCGAAACGGGTGTCCACATCCAAGTGGAGTGGTTCCGGGGGGGCAAATAATGTTGGGGCGATGAGCCATGCGGCGACGAGGGAATCCCAGAGGGAGACGGTGGCCTTGGGGTTTTTGTAGAAGGCGGGGTAACGATTGCCGAAGTCCTCGGCGAAGCGGCGGGTGATGGGGGTGCGGACTTTGACGATGGCGTCGAAGCCGGGTTTGTCGAGGAGGGCGCGGTTACAAACATCGAGGCCGAACATTATCTTGTGGCGGATGGGGGATTGGAGGACGGCGGAGGCGGCTTCGGGATCGAACCAGAAATTGAACTCGGCTTGTTTGGAGGCATTGCCGGGGACACGGAGTTGGCCGCCCATGAAGACGAGGCGGCGGATTTCGGAGGCGATGGCGGGGCGTTTCCTGAGGGCGAGGGCGATGTTGGTCATGGGGCCGAGGGCGACGATGGTGATTTGGCCGGGTGCGGCTTCGATGCGGCGGATGATTTCGTCGACGGCGTTGGCGGGGATTTTCGGGGTGGGTGGCTTCTTTTCGCCGAAGGCCCCGCGGAATTCGAGAGGGCCCCATTTGCGATGAGCTTCTTCGGCCATGGCGGGTGTGTGTTTGAGAGGCATGTCCGCGCCGAGGTAGATGGGGATTTGTGGATGGCCGAGGAGTTTGAGAATGTCACGGGTGAAGCGGAGGCTGGAGGCGGACCAGACGTTGCCGCTGACGATGGTGATGGCTTCGACTTTGGCGGTGGATGGGGCGCGGAGGAGCATGGCGATGGTGGCTCCGTCGTCGCCGAAGTAGCCGCAGTCGGTATCGATGATCATGCGTTCGGCGGCGTGCGCGGAGAGGGTAAGAACAAGAAGGGCGGGAATTGTTTTGGGGGGCGGAATCACGGTTTGGAATCAGTATATCGGAGGGAGTGGGGAGTCGAGTTGCTATACTTGTGCGGTCATGTCGGAACATCAGGTAATCCCCGCACGGCTGATCTTCTGGGCGCTGGTCATAGGAGCCGCGGCGGGTGTCGTGGCCAATACCTATGCCGCCGGGAGTCCGGGGTTGGCGTGGACGATTCGCAACGTTACGGAGCCGATCGGGCAGGTGTGGTTGCGCGGGTTGTTCATGGTGGTGATCCCGCTGGTGTTTTCGACGATGGCGCTGGGTGTGGTGAACCTGGGGCAGGTGGGCAGCGTGGGGAAAGTGCTGGGGAAAACATTTGGCTTGTTTTTGTTGGGGACGGCGATTGCGGCGACGATCGGGTTGGTGCTGGTGAACACGCTGCGGCCGGGTGATGGGCTGCCGAAGGATTTGGTGGATCAGGTGATGACGGAGTACAAGGGGGAGGCCGAGGCGCGGCGGGCTCGGCTGGTGGGGTTTGGCGTGCAGACCTTTGTGAATATTGTGCCGCGCAATCCGGTGGAAGCGGCGGCAACTGGGGACTACCTGGCGGTGATCTTCTTTGCGGTGATCTTCGGGCTGGGGTTGTCGAAGATTACGGAACGGCAGGCGAAGCCGGTGGTGGAGGTGCTGGAGGGAATCGCGGAGATTACGGTGAAGATTATCGGGATGGTGATGCAACTGGCTCCGCTGGGTGTGGCGATGCTGGTGTTTTCGACGGCGTCGCGATTTGGGATTTCGTTGCTGAAGGCTTTGGTGATTTATGTGGTGGTGGTGATGGCGGGGTTGTTGATTCACATGTTGGTGGCGTTGGGGGTTATGGTGCGGACCTTGGGGGGAATGAATCCGGTACGGTTTTTCAAGGCGATCATGCCGGTGATTGTGACGGCGTTTTCGACGAGTTCGTCGAGCGCGACGCTGCCGACATCGATGCGGGTGGCGGAGACGAGTTTAGGATTGCCGCGTTCGATATCGGGGTTCGTGTTGCCGCTGGGGGCGACGGCGAACATGCATGGGACGGCGCTGTTTGAGGGCGTGACGGTGCTGTTTCTG
>CALFYN010000677.1 GCA_937952345.1 uncultured Acidobacteriota bacterium | reverse complement strand
TGAAGCAGCAAAGCCCGTTCGAAGCGGTGATGAACATCGAACTTGCGAACGGGGCCGAGGGCTACATCCCGCCGGCGGAGCAGCACAGGCTGGGTGGTTACACAACCTGGGCCGCGCGCTCAGCGGGATTGGAAGTGGGGGCGGAGGCGCGGATTACGGAGACGCTGCTGCGGATGTCGGAACAGCTTGCGGGACGGAACCGGCGCAGCTACGAAGAGCCGCGTGGCCCGTATACGCGCGAGGTATTGGAATCGAAGCCCGCGGCATTCTGGCGGTTCCAGGAATACGGTGGCGATCAAGCCGTGGATCTTGTCTCGCAGCGCAGGGCAACGTACGAAGGCGGCATCGCGTTCTTCCTGCCTGGCGTTGGGAAAGGCGAGCGGGCAGTGCACCTGGCCGGAGGACGCATCACGATTCCTGCCCCAGAGCTTGCCGGCGACTTCGCCGTGGAGTTCTGGGCATGGAGCGGAACCGGCAAAGGCCGCATTCTGTCCTTGGGCGGCGTGGCAGTCGAAGCAGGACCCGCCAAACAGTGGCAGCACATCGTCATTGTGCGGCGCGGTGCAAGGATCCAGGTCTATCGCGATGGAGCAGCGGAATCGGGAGGGCCTGTCAGCTCACCCCTTCCCGCGCAGATTGCGATCGAGGGCTTTGAAGGGAAAGTGGACGAACTCGCGTTATACCGGCGCGCCATGACGGCAGTGGAGGTTTCGAACCACTGGCTGGCGCGCAAATAAAGGAACTGGGCAAAACCTGTAATAGAGAGGCTGGAGGTTATTCATGAGTAACAGGCCGATTCATTTTGAGATGGGCGTGGTTCAACCGGAACGCGCCGTCAAGTTTTACGAATCCGTGTTCGGGTGGAAGGCGATGAAGTGGGATGGGCCCATGCCCTACTGGCTGATCACCACCGGGCCGGAAACCGAACCCGGCATCAACGGCGGGATCATGGTCCATCAGGATGCGCAACCACGGACAGTCAATACGATTGGCGTGGAAAGCGTCGATGATTTTGCCGCCAAGGTAATTGCCGCCGGCGGGCAGGTGGTGGTGCCGAAGATGGCTATCCCCGGAATCGGGTGGCAGGCCTACTGCCTGGACACGGAAGGGAATTTATTCGGCATCCATCAGATGGACGCTGGAGCCCGATAGCGCCACGGCGATCTCGCCTTTTCCCCATACGGTTTGCCTGCCAACTCCGGTGTAGGAGGCGGCGCGCAGGTAGGGGATGAACTCGGCGAGGTCGCCCTCATAGGTAACTTCCCCGGTGAATCCGCCCAGCGGATGACGTTGTCCGGTGCGCGTGCTGGTGCGATCTACACGGTTGTGCTGGAGTCGCGAACTGGTCATTTGAATTTCGGCGGCACGCTCGGCAAAGGCTCGGAAATCGATGTCCAGTGGGCCGTCGCCGTACAGGGCGCGGAGCGTGCTGATGCGGTCTCGCACGCGCGCCAGCAGCACGTCGAATCCGGGTTTCGTTGTGAGCTGGCCGTTGTGAGCCTTGATTTCGGTTGGCGTGAGAAACAGGACACTGGCTTTGTTGACGGATGAGCCGGAGGAGTGGAGCGCGATGGTGACTGCGCCAGTCTCTGTCTTGGTGAGCCGGGCTCTGCCCCGTCCCGGCCCAAGTCCCTGTGCGGCGATGGCAGCAAGTGCCGCGCCAACGGGAGCCACGGCCTCACCATCGAACAGATTCATTTCGATGGGGAACCGGTCGCCCGAGTGGAAGGTGCGTCCTTCCAGATGACGCACGCGAAACACGAATGGCCGGGGCGGATCTGCCAGTCCGCTGGGACCCTCGCTTTGCCTGGGACGGAAGATCTGTTCTTCCAGCGCGTGGCCCAACGCCCCGCGCAGAACGTTGGCGGCTTTGCCTTGCGGGAAGTGGATCGGATCCTGGGCTTCGAACACGAAGCGCGCGGGATGGACCACGAAATCCATGCTTCTAGTCGGTGAGGAAGGCGAGCGTTTTGGTGCCGGAAACGTCGAAGGGCTTGCGGCACCGCTTGCAGGACACCTTGTCCTGTGCGAGCACCATGTAGCTTTGCGTTTTGGCGAACTTCGCACGGTCGCGCTCATCGGCGTGACGCGGCAAGGAGCCTTTCTTCTTGCGCACTACCCAAGGCAATTCGTAGGATTCCTTGGAGCGGCAAAACGTGCAGATGAGATCGATGGCGCGCGTGGTGCGGGATTCAATGAAAAAATCGCGTTCGTCCATACGGGCCTAATTCCGGCCGCACATCCCGCCGGGCATCCCGCACATGCCGCCGCCGCAGGAGGGCATGCTCTGCGCAGCCTTGGGAGCACCGTGGGCGTGGGCGGAAAACGTGGAAAGTTGCTGCGTGAGGTGCTTGCCCGCGCACTTCGGACATTCGATTTCGTCGGTGCTGCGGCGCACTAGTTTCTCGAATTTCGTTCCGCAAGAATCGCAAGCGTATTCGAAGATCGGCATAGCTTCATTTTAGCAGTGCGCTCAGTCTTCGACGAGGGCAAGGGCGATGCGATCCAGCACTTTGCGGATCTCAGAAGATGGGATGGTGTGATTGTTGGCGATGATGGAAAAGGCGAGGCGGACGCCGCGGCGGGTGGTGAGGTAGCCGGAAAGAGCGCTGGCCGTGGCTAGAGTGCCGGTTTTGGCATGGATGGTGGCGGCTTTCTTCGATTGCTCGAAGCGGGTGGAAAGCGTGCCGTCTTCGCCGGCGATGGGCAGCAGGCTGTCCCAATCGGATGCATAGGGGCGCCTGTCCATGTGCGACAGGAGCCGCGTAATGGTGGATGGCGCGATGAGGGTGCGGCGCGACAGGCCGGAGCCATCTTCGAAGTGGAACGATTTTGGGGTGGCCTGGATCTCGGTGAGAAACGAGGTCATCTCTTTGAGTCCGGCTTCGCGGGTGGGCTCATTGCGCTTCACGCGAGCGACTTCGCGGAGCAGAATTTCCGCATGCAGATTTTGGCTGACTTTGTTCACCACGCGGGCGACTTCGGTGAGCGGCGGCGACGAGC
>CALFYN010000676.1 GCA_937952345.1 uncultured Acidobacteriota bacterium | reverse complement strand
AGCCGGCGGGAGGGTTCACGTCACTCTTGCGAATGCAGACGGATTCTTCGCGCCGATGCAGGTTGTCTCGGACTGGAAGGGCGGGGACTTGACGGTTCGCTTCGCCTTTTTCGATCTGTCGACAGGTCAGGCGACCTCGGACTCGAGGGTGCTGTTTCGCGGTACGTGCAGTGGGCTAGATCAGGCCACGGAATCGACCTTGCGCGTTTCATTTCACAATCGGCAGACGATCCAAAGGGCCACATTGCCTTCGGTTCGTGTACAGGCTCGCTGCCCCTGGCAGTTTCCGGTAGACGGCAGTCAACGTCAATTGGCCGTCGATGGAGGGACTCGTTCCCGGTATTCGCCGCTCTACGCCTGTGGCTACTCGGCCGATGTCATAGGTGGAGTGGGTACGATTGGGCCCACTGGGCCCTATGTATCTTGCGACCGTACAAGAGCTAGTTGCGAGCAGCGGGGAATGTTCTCCGCGGACTCAAGTGGAAGATTGACCGGACGCTTTGCGGGGTGTGGCGCGCTGGAGACGCAACTCGGGGAGCAGCGTTCCACGGATCACGGCAAGTTTGTGCCAATTGTTTACGGAACGTGTTGGATCGAACCTCCTCTCGTGTTTTCCAGACAGAGCGGCACATTGCAGCACTATCAGGTGTTGATTGGGGAAGGGCCCGTACAGGGAGTCCTGAAGGTGCTGGCAAACCGGTTTGAGATTCCCGAATACCATAGAAGCCTTAATGCTGAGTCCACTGGCTGGTACAGGTTTGCCAGTCCGGGAGAGCGGAATGGTGTGTTCGACGCGGATCTGCAGGATTCGAGTGGAGGCAATGCGACGGGGCCCTATGGTTCGTTAGCGTATCTGCATATCGCCTTGCCGGCTTCGATACAGTCTGGACGTTCCTTGCCAAAGGTCGAGGTGTTGGTGGATGGTTTGCTGTTGCATCGGAATGACCTGGACGGTGCTTCCTTGGGATCAGCTTTCACGAAGAACCCGGCGTGGGTGTTGCTGGACTTGTTGAAGCGGATCGGCTGGCATGAGAGCGACATTGACTTGTCGAGTTTTGCGGGCATGGCGGCATTCTGCGACGCACTCATTGAGACTGTGACACCGTCGGGAGAAATTGTGAATCTCCCGCGATATCGCTGCAATCTCGCTTTGTTAGAGCCACGGAGTGTGTCAGAGATCATGCGTGGGATTCATCTCGCCACGGGACTCTATATCCGCTACCTACAGGATGGCAAGCTGGCGCTGGGGTGTGAACATTCTCTGGCTATTCAATCGCCAACGATACCCGAGGGCTCCAATAGTCCATCACCCATCGCGGGTGGGTGGCCAGCGTATGAGTTTGGTGATGGTACGTATGGTCTGTCGGGAATCGCACGCAAAGCCAACGGCGAGCCGTCTATTCGAGTCTGGTCGAGGAGCGGAGCGGATACACCGAACCGGGCGAGCATCGAGTTCGCGGATGAGTTCAACCAATATCAGCGAGACAGCCTCAACCTTGGGGACAGTGAAGACATTCTGGCCGTGGGCCAGGAGATCCCGGTGGCATCGAAGGCCATCGGGATTCCGAATTTCAGCCAGGCCTACCGGGCGCTGACCAAACATCTACTGAAGTCCACGCGAGGAAACCTCTATGTTGAGTTCGATACCTCGGTGAAAGGGATCGGACTGTCGCCGGGGGATATCATCACGGTGACATACCTGCACAGTGGTTTTGACAGGACACCCTTCCGCATCATTCGGATTGCGCCCGGTTTGAATTGCTCTCTCATCCACATCACGGCACAGTTGCATGATGACAGTTGGTACCCGGAAGCAGGAGTCAGTCTGCCCTTCGGAACAGCACCGGCTGTGGCGGGGTTGTCGACCCCCCGGCCAATCCTCGGTTCACTGATGATGCCAGGCGGGGACACTGAATTCTCCATTACGGAATTCAGCGCAACGGAACTGGACGGAGGAGAATCGGCGTTGCTCAGTGTCGCGTACCTGCGCCCGCCGCAGACAGAGCCCTCGAATTCAGATATTCCGAAGCTCTCTCATCAACCCACGATCATCTCCACAGGTGGAGGGCTGACTGCTGGAGATCATCTTTACTACGCGATTTCCTGTTTGGATGCGAATGGTGACGAAACCGTTATTTCGTCACTTGTCAAGGCCGCGTTGGGAAGTGGCGGAAACACCTACCGTGTTGTGCTGAACAACCTGGCCTTTCCCGCAACAGCTGTGGCGCTCCATGTGTATCGCGGCAAAAATCCCTATCAGTTGCTTCGTATAGCTAGCAGTGTTCCTCTATCTTCTAGTTTTGAGGACGCCGGCCTGCCAAGCGTCGCTGCTGTTCCTCCTGACAATCTGTTCGATCATGCTAACTTCTACTGGCGTCTGGAGTGGCTGCCTCCGACCAATGCAACTATCTACTCCGCATCATCGATTGGGAGTTCCGTGCTTTCGTTGAACCCTGGCGAGTGCGTAGGGAAAGTGGTCCGTATCCTCAGTGGGAAAGGGCAAGGGCAAGAACGTGCAATCGTCTCGAATACCGCGAGTACTATTACTGTCGGTTCGAGATTTCTGGTTACTCCGGATGCCACTAGCATCTTCACGGTTGCGGAAGCATCCTGGCACTTCGGTGCGGCGACAACAACGAACGTCGTCGAATTCGAGGTGCCGAACCGCAATGGAGTTACGATTCAGGTGATTGGACGTGCTGCTTCGGCTTCGGGTCAGGAGAGCGAGCTTGGATTATCGCCACTCGGAAGGTGGACACTGGGTGGCGCAATTGGACAGTCGGGTGATATTGCACCTCCACCCATTCCCTACTTTGGTTTGAGCTACAACGGGAGAGGCTCAGTAGATCTTGTCGGAATCGGGTTCGCCACGCTGGAGAACACGAACTCCATAGCTTCCGGCGAAATCGTCCTGCACTACTGGAACGAATTGGCTAATCCGTGTCCGTACACCTTGGCTGGGGCTGTGGCATCGACAGACACCGTTCTGAATTGTACGCCAGCGGTTGCGACCAGTACAGGAGATTTGCTGGAAGGTAATGCCGAAGTTATCATCGTCAATCAATTTCGGAACGGCGGCACTCAGCTAGAAGTGCAGCGCGGGGCATTCGGAACCACCGCCGCAGCTCATCCATCGAATAGCCTTGTCTTCCCGCTTGCCAGGCACACAACAGTGGTCCCGTTTTCGAGGGGTTTCTTTGGCAGCCCGGCGAGTGGGTCATACCATTACTCGATACAACTACCGAACGTTCGCATCGCGGCGGCGGAATTGACAGTACTCAACAGCCGCGGATCAAGCCCCGTCAGACAGCAAGCGTTCACTGCTTCTATTGATGGCGGGATTCGAACTCATGCGGGGGGGCAATACACAATCATGGTGCCTGGATTCCTGTCGCTGCAAACGGCGGCGGCTCCTCCATTGGTGATTGAAGAAACCCGCTCCGTCAAGGATGTCTACGCGGTGATTGCGGAAGCGCCGAGCGGCGGTCCGGTGAGTCTTGCGTTGAAGCAAAATGGGGTGCCCTATGTGTACCTCAGTATTCCGGCAGGAGCGACGATGTCTAACGTCGTCAACGGATGGAATCTCCCGCCGCTTCAGGGGCAGTCGATTGTGACGCTCGATGTGACGGGCGTGCCGGCAGATGGTTTGGATACTCCTGGCCGGGATCTTAGCGTGATCATTCGGGTGTGAGGTGCTGACGTGCATAACAAATTACAGCCTGACCGGGATCTTGAGGTCTATTTCGAACGGCCATCGGCGATTGCCGCGCTGAGTGGGGCGACAGCGAACAGTTTCGTGGTTTCCGGAAGCTGGCGCCAACAATTCGATTGGGCCGTTGTCGAATGGAACAGAGACAACGTTTACGATCACCCAAGTCTCCGCAATGTGCCTGATGGCGATCTGTCGGGACTTCAGTTGACGTACGATGAGGTGCGGACAAACTGCATCCCGATTGATTCCGCACTATTTCCCACAGTCGACTGGCCGCACTTGAGGATCTGGGCAAGCTCCAGCGGCACAGAACAAGTTTACAAGGTGCCCCTGAAGAATCATGCTGTTGCGATCGAGGGGAGCTACACTTGCGCGCAGGCCTCGTTGACGCTGCAAGGTACTATTAGCGCGGGAGATTACATCGGGATCTCCTGGGCCGATGAGCAATACAATTTTCAGGTTTCCTCCGGCGATACTCTGGAAGCGGCAGTGGCGGCGCTTGCGGCGGTTGTTGACTCGCTGTCGCCGACTGTCGATGCGACCAGCACAGGGGCCCAGATTGTGCTCACCTACGTGGGTGCCGGGCAGTCGGTCGCGACGAGCACTGTCGGCGCGAATGCGAACAGAATCGGGGTATACGGGTTCGTTTCCGGGGCTCGTACAGAATCATGGACGCCTGGCGCAACTTTGTTCTCGGGAGGGACATCGCCGCATAGATGGCGTATTTCCCTGGATTTCTCCAACCTGTACGATATTACGAACGCGCCGGTGCCGACTACCGCCGTTCGCAAGCTGAGATGGACCTACGCGGCAGACTTACAGCAGGGGCATTATGAGCGCTCTGAGTTCTCCGTAGCCGTGACGAATTGGTCTGTAACGGGCGCCAATGTGACTCACAGGGTTGCGGGACCGGGTTCGCTCCGGCTGGAAGATTCGTCCGCCAACGCCAGCTTTTTCGGAGACTGGCTTTCCGGTTCCGGCAACTTTTCCGGAGGGACGATACGCTATACCTCGACCCCTGGTGCGAGCGTGACATTTGCCTACACAGCGGGTGGTACGCATTCGCTGTACCTGGGGTCGCGGTATGCCTTCAACGGAGCAACCGTCTCCGTGTCACTCGATGGGTTGCCGCCAACGTCGCACCAGTTGATGATCGCGGGCGAAGATCGACTGTGCCGCGTTCCACTTGGCATCGTGGCCGCGGGTTCACATTCCGTCACAATCACGCATTCGGGAAGCTCCGGCGAGTACTTGTATGTTGATTTTCTGGACGCTCTGTCGCTGACAACCGATCTGCCTGTTGTTCCGGTGGAAACGCAACTGGCTCTGGCAACCGACTGGGATACGGATCATTCGATTGCGCTCCCAGCGGAGCGAACGGCGTGGTTCATTCACAAGTTAGGGTTTCATGGTCGCGTGAACCACTACGTTGGAGCTCTCTGGTTTTACGAGTTGGAGAAGGCGGGTCACGCGTACGCTTCGGCCACGGTGACATTTTCCGGGGCACCGGTGTTCAGCGATATGACAGAGATCCGTGTTGGGCGTGTGGGATTGCCGCCGGAATCGGCAACGGTCTATCAGCATCAAAACCTGATTGGCGATACGGCTGAATCGATTGCGAAGGCATTCGAGTTGATCATCAACAACGGCTCCACAGCAATCTGGGCGAGCGCAGCCGGTGCAGTACTATCCATCAATTCACGAACGATGGGTGCAGATGGGAACAACGTGACGTTGGCCACCACATCATCCGGCGGCTTTCAGGCGACACCATCGGGAAGCACGTTGACTGGCGGAGTGGATGGATATTGGCGAACTGATTTGCATTCCGTCCCTCGACTGAACCGTGCCGTGCGGGATTGGACTGCCGCATTCCTGACCGCGATGGATGGCTACGGCTTGGATGTAACGATCGCGTTCAGTCAGGAATTACAGCACGGAGATCCAGCTCTTGCCGCTGGAATTGCACAGCGATACCCGAGTGGGAACCCTGTGCTGCTGAATACTCCGGCGCTGCAGACAAACTTTTCGCCTACCTGCGCAGCCTTCTGGAAGCAGGTATACATGGATGCAGCCGACTTGATGGCCGCAGGTGGATTTCAGCCATCTTTGCAGTTTGGCGAAGTGCAGTGGTGGTATTACCCATACGATGGTTCCGGTCTTCCATTCTGTGACGAATACACGAAGACGCAGTTTCTGGCCGCGTACGGATTTCCGATTCGCACAGTTCCGGATGGTACTGTAGACCCGCAGCTTTTTCCACAGGAAGCGTCCTTCCTTCCGGCGTTGATCGGCTCTTATACAGATGAGATCATGGCGCACGTGCGATCGGTTCACCCCACGGCGAAGTTCGAGGTTCTGTACCCTACGGACGTGAACGAAGGTGCGTTCAATCGAGTCATCAACTTCCCTGCTGCCTCGTGGACGCCCAGTGCTCTGAGTTCACTGAAGACCGAAAGCTTCATATATACGCTTGGACGGAGCCTGGATCAAAGCATGGATTCCGTCCGGTTCTCGCGGTTGAAGGGCTTCTCGAAGGAAAAACGGAGCCACCTGATCGGAATCGGCGATCCCCGTAACGCGTGGCCCAAGGAGGCGGAATTTGCCGCAGGCGAGGGAGTGGAATCAGTCGTCCTGTTCGCCTTGGACCAACTCTGCCTGATCGGATACAAGCTTCCCGTATGGCCGAGCCACGCTTCGGGGAAGAAATTGGGCTAGCCGGCGTTTTCGAGAGAGACAATTTGCGTTGATTCGGCACTAGATCTACGTGGCTCAATGGCTCCTGATGGTGTGCTGCTTTTCCTCGGTATGGGGCGCCGATTCAGCAACCGAGGCTTACGCCGCACTGCAGCGGAAAGATTATGATGTAGCGGTTGCTGCCTTTCGAAGAGCGCTCCAACTCGAGCCGGAGCATCTGGAATTTCGCAAGGAACTGGCATACACACTCCTCAAGATGGGCGAAACTTCGGATGCGCGCGATGAATTCGAACAAATCACTATGCGCGCGCCGCGCGATTGGCATAGCGCGATGGAGTACGGCTATCTCTGCCACGAAACCGGACAGATAGCTACGGCACGCCGGATCTTCGATCACGTCCGAAAGCAAGGGGATCCCGGCTCACGTCAAGCTGCGGAGCAAGGGTTCCGCAATATCGATGAACCAATCGCCGAAGCCATCAAGCGCTGGACTTCGGTGCTGGCACAATCCCCCGATGATTTCAGCGCCCATCTGGAACTGGCGAAATCAGCCGAGATGCGCGATGATCCGAAGCTTGCCGCGCAGCACTATCTCCGTGCCTGGCAACTGAAGCCCGCGGCGCGTGGGCTACTGGTGGATGCTGCCCGCGCACGCAAACAGGCCGGAGACGAAGAAGGAGCGGTATCCGCGCTACTAGCGGCCTCCCGGGGGTCCAATCCAAGAGCTGCCGAGCAAGCCAGGCAACTACTGCCGTCCCGACATCCCTATGCTTCCGAGTATCAGAAAGCACTTGCCATCGAGCCAACCAACATCGAACTCCGCCGCGAACTCGCATTCCTCTGGCTTGCGGTGAACAAGCCCGCCGAAGCGGAGATGGAGTTCCAGCAACTACTTCGTCATGCCCCGGACGACTTGTTGGCACTCGCCCAACTGGGCCTCATGATGCTCGCGCGGAACGACATGGAAGGGGCCACCAAACTCCTCGATAAAGTTCTGGCCGGAAAGGACGAGGCTTTGGCTGCCAAAGTCAGGAAAGCTCTCGAAGAGAAAAAGCCACCCAAGCCGAGCGCTCGCAGCGGACCGCCTGATACAACCACGCACAAAGCCATGGGCGATCGCAGCTACGCCGCAGGTTATCTCAAGGATGCCGAGCGCTACTATCAAGCCGCTCGGGAATCGAACCCCGACGATCCGGAAATACCACTCAAACTTGGGCGCACTTACAACATGCTGCGCCAGGACGACGAAGCGATTCGTTATTTCGACATCGCCCGCCGCACCGATTCCCCCGCCGTGCGTCAGGAGGCAGAGAAATCGTTCCGCTCTCTCCGTCAAAGCAATTCGAAACTCAAGACAACCACCTGGCTCCTTCCTATCTTCTCCTCACGATGGCACACCGCCTTCACTTATGGACAAATGAAATCCGAGTGGCACCTTGCCAAATTACCCATCGTTCCCTATGCTTCCCTTCGATTCGTTGGCGACTCGCATCGTGCAGCCGGTGCCCTCACCCCGCAGTACCTCTCTGAGAGTTCCTTCATTCTCGGCCTCGGACTGCGCACCAAAGTTTGGCGGAACACGTTCGCCTGGGCGGAAGCCGGCAATGCCATCCGCTACCGTGATCGCGCAGACGTTGGCCGCGCGGTTCCGGACTACCGTGGCGGGCTTTCCTTCTCCAGAGGCTTTGGCAAGGGACTTGGGGCCACCAAATCCGGCTGGTTCTTTGAAACCGTCAACGACATCGTCACGCTGAGCCGGTTTCAGTGGAATCTGATCGCCTATTCTCAAAATCGGGTCGGATTTACACTGCCACCTCTTGGCCTCCTGCAGTGGCAGGGTGTATGGAACGGAAACCTCACCACCGACCGCAAACGCGAACCTTGGGCCAATTTTTCCGACACGGGCCCGGGTGTTCGACTTCGTTTGAAGTGGATGCCGCCCTCGATGCTCCTTAGCCTGGATCTGCTGCAGGGCCGCTACTGGATCCAGAGTGACAATCCGCGGCGTGCCCTGTACCGCGACGTCCGCGCGGGGGTCTGGTATGCGTTTACTCGCTAGCGTTCTCTTAACCCCGGCGATCCTGTTAGCCACTACCGACGCCGGCGCCGATCCCTGGCGCAACATCCTCGCCGCCATCAAAGTTGAAACAGGAATCGTTCTCCCGTCCGAGGCCGCGACCCTCGACCCGGCGCAACTGCAAGCGAGGCTCAGCGAAGGCGCCATTATCATTCTCGAAGGTGCCTCCCCGCACGCTGAAGCATTCGGCATCCGCCCCACCGGAAAAAGCGCCCGCGTATACAGCGCAGTTGAACTTCGCGAACCAAAGCTGCCCATCATTTGGGAAGCCCCCATGGATGTGCCGGTGTTTGAAATCCCGCAAGAGGCGATCGTCTTCACCAAGGAAAAACGGGAAGGCGCACCGCTTCTCGCCGGTATCCAGCAGCCCAAAGGCGCAATCCTATGGGCTGCCACGAGTCCAGGCCTTGCCGGTCACGAACGGTATCCCTACATCCTCCAGGCATTGGCTGATCTCGGCATGCAGGCGCCGTTCCACAGCCGTCGTCTCTGGGTCTTTCTCGACACCTCCTACCGCATGCGAACAGACCCCGCATACCTCGCGCGCCAATGGCGCCGAAACGGTGTCGCCGCGCTCCACATCGCGGCCTGGCATTATTTCGAACCGGATGAAACCCGTGACACGTTCCTGCGCTCTCTCATCGGAGCCGCTCATCAAAACGCGATTCACGTCTACGCATGGCTCGAACTCCCGCACGTCAGCGAGCGTTTCTGGCTCGACAATCCGCAATGGCGCGAGAAAACGGCCAGTGGTGACGACGCACACCTCGACTGGCGCAAGCTGATGAACCTGCGCAATCCCGAATGCGCGGAAGCCGTTCGCTCAGGTGTACAAGGGTTGCTGCGCCGATTTGACTGGGACGGGGTCAACCTCGCCGAACTGTATTTCGAATCCCTCGAAGGGCACGAGAACCCATCCCGATTCACCCCCCTCAATGCCGAGGTGCGCCGCGAATTCCAATCTCTTGCAGGCTTCGATCCCGCCGTTCTGTTTGATGAATCCGGCCCGAAACACTGGTCCCGCAACGCCAGCGGACTCGTCCAGTTCCTCGAATACCGCGTCGAATTGGCGCGCACTCTGCAAAGCGAGTGGATGCGCTTCATGGACGGCATGCGCAAGGAACTTCCCCATCTGGATCTTGTGCTCACCCATGTCGACAACCTCCTGCAGCCCGAGACACGGGAAAAGATCGGCGCCGATGTCCGGAAAGTGCTCCCGATGATGGACCAGCATGACTTCACCTTCCTCGTCGAAGATCCCGCCACGGCCTGGAGCCTTGGCGCGGAACGCTACGTCAAACTCGCCGGGCAATACGCGCCGCTCGTGAAGAATGCGAGCCGTCTGGCCATCGATATTAATGTCGTCGAGCGCTACCAGGACGTCTATCCAACCAAACAACAGGTAGGCACTGAGCTCTTCCGTGAAATTCATCTGGCCGCGAACGCCTTTCCCCGCCTGATGCTGTACTTCGAAAGCTCAATCCGCAGAACCGACTGGCCGCTCGTTGGCGCGGCGGCCGCTGCAGTGCGGTCGTTCCAAAGAGAACACGGCAAGTTCATCATCGATGCCCGGCAAAACGTTGGCCTGCGCTGGGACGGCGCAGCCAAGGTGGACGGCGTACCCTGGCCGGCCGCGGAGGGCGGCTTTCTTTGGCTTCCCGCCGGCAAGCACACAGTCGAACCAAGCGAGGAAGCGCCTCCCATCCGGCTCACCGAACTCAACGCTGACCTGAAGTCCGCATGGTCCAACGAATCGACCATCGAGTTCTCCTATGAATCCTCCGCCCGCGCTTTCGCCGCCCTGGACAAACCCGTACGCAGCCTTCACATCGATGGTGTGGCCACCGAACCCAAGCTTTGGATATTCGAAGAATCCTGGCTTCTGGTGCTCCCCAGAGGGCAGCATCTGGTGACGATCAACACGCAATAGAGCGTATAATCGTCCATATTGTAAGCGCACGCGGAGATCAATCATATGGCAAGAACTTCATACGCGGATGTGCATCTGGATGTCGATCCGGGTACCCCACAAACAGAGCGGACCCGCGGTCCGCAACGCCCTGATCGTGACACGCCATTCCGGATTCTGGTGCTCGGCGACTTTAGCGGCCGGGCCAGCCGGGGCATCGTAACCAAAGGTGCTCGCAAGCCCATCACGGTGGACCGCGACAACTTCGAGGATCTGCTGGAAAGCCTCCATGTTCAATTGCGCCTGCCCCTGGAGGACGGCTCATCATTGGATCTCGAGTTTCGCGAACTCGACGATTTTCTTCCCGACCGAATCTTCGAAACGCACCCGTTTTTTAAAAAACTGCGCCAACTGCGCGACGACCTCGAAGATCCGTCCACCTTCCTCTCCGCGGCCCGCGAACTCGGTGTCGATCCCGGCGCACCCAAGAGCCAACCCGCCGCGCCGCCTCCGAAGGCATCCGCCGAATCGCTTCTTACCGGCAGCCTGCTCGACCAGGCTCTCGAAGCCACCGAATCGCGTGGAGCTTCCACCGCGAAATCCGACCCGATGGCCCAATTCATCCAATCGGTGGTCGCTCCGCATCTTGTTCCCAAAGCCGACCCGAAGAAGAAAGAACTGATCCAGATGGCCGATGATGCCATCGGTGGATCGATGCGCGCCATTCTGCACCACCCGGCGTTTCAGGAACTCGAAGCCAACTGGCGTTCGCTCTACCTGCTGGTGCGCGAAGTGGAGACCGGGCCAAAACTGAAGATTCACCTGGTGGACATCTCCGCACAAGAAATCGACGCCGACCTCGCTTCCACCGACGATCTCCGAACCACTGCCTTGCACCGCTTGATTGTCGAGCAGACCGTGGGCACGCCCGGCGCCGACCCCTGGGCTGTGATCCTGGGAGCGTACACCTTCACCCTGTCGATGGAGGATCTCAACCGCTTGGCGAGGCTTGGGCTACTGGCCCGCAAGGCCGGCGCGCCGTTCCTCGCTTCTGCCGCACACCAGATCCTCGGTTGCGAATCGTTGGCCACCACGCCGTATCCCGAGGACTGGAAGCCCGGTCCGGAGCAAGAAGGCTGGAATCTGATTCGCTCTCTGCCTGAGGCGCGGTACATCGGACTCTCCATTCCCCGCTACCTCGTGCGCATGCCGTATGGAAAGAACGGCGAGCGAACCGAGCGGTTCGATTTCGAAGAGATGCCTCCCGCACCTGTCCATCAGCACTACCTCTGGGGCAACTCCGCGTTCCTCTGCGCCTGCCTGCTGGGGCAGAACTTCGCCGAGTTTGGATGGAGCATGGACGGCACCGAGATCCTCACAGTCAGCCGGCTGCCGCTCCATATGTACAAAGACGGCGGCGAATCGAAGATCACGCCTTGCATGGAAACATGCCTGACCATGACCGCCATGGAAGCCATCGGAAAGCTGGGCTTAATGGTCTTCGTCGCTTACGCAGGCCGCGACGAGGCCCGTCTGGCTGGATTCCGCAGCATTGCATCCAGTGGAGAAGCCATCGCCGGACGGTGGGGTTGACCAACGTCCAGCGGGACTTCGGTTCTACAATAAACCAGAATGTTCCGCATCGAACTTGGTCTGGTTGACTATTTCATCCTTCTGACGTATCTCGCGTTCGTGGTCGGCATCGGCTTCTCCTTGAAGCGCTACATGCGCACGTCCTCGGATTTCTTCCTGTCCGGCCGGTCCATTCCCGCCTGGATCACCGGACTCGCCTTTCTCTCGGCCAATCTGGGAGCGCAAGAGGTCATGGGGATGGCCGCTTCGGGCGCGAAGTACGGCATCGCCACCAGCCATTTTTATTGGGTCGGCGCAATCCCCGCCATGGTCTTCGTGGGAGTCTTCATGATGCCGTTCTATTACGGTTCCCGCGCTCGATCCGTCCCCGAATACCTGAAACTGCGCTTCGATGAAAAGACCCGCGGCTTCAATGCCATCAGTTTCGCCGCGATGACCATCTTCTCCTCCGGGATTTCTCTCTACGCGATGGGCCTGCTGTTGGCTGCCTTGCTCGGCTGGGATTTCAACGCCAGCGTCTGGCTTTCCGCCGTCATTGTCCTTTGCTATATCTTCCTCGGTGGCCTGACCTCGGCCATCTACAACGAAGTCCTGCAGTTCTTCCTCATTGTGGCCGGATTCCTCCCACTCGTATTTCTCGGGATGAAAGACATCGGCGGTTGGCCGCAACTGGTGGAACGGCTCGGCGCCGTCTCCACCTCGCAGGGCTTCGCCTCGGGTGCGTTCACCAGTTCCTGGCAGCACTTCGGCAGTGCCTCCAGCAATCCCATGGGTGTGGAATGGTTCGGCATGGTGATGGGGCTCGGCTTCGTGCTCTCCTTTGGCTACTGGTGCACGGACTTCCTTGTGGTGCAGCGCGCCATGGCCGCCAATTCCATGGCCGCCGCCCGCCGCACTCCGCTCATTGCCGCCGTGCCGAAGATGCTGTTCCCCGCGCTGGTCATCCTGCCCGGCATGATCGCCATCGCCCTCACCTCCGGATCCAGCGGCTTTCATCTGCCCCAGAAGCCCGACGGGTCATTGAACTACGACATGACCATCCCCATGATGTTGGCGCATTACTTTCCACCCGGAATGCTGGGACTCGGGCTCACCGCGCTGCTTGCTTCGTTCATGTCCGGCATGGCGGGCAACGTCACCGCGTTCAACACCGTCTGGACCTACGATATCTACCAAAGCTATATCCGCAAGCAGGCCAGCGACGCGCACTACCTCTGGATGGGCCGCATGGCCACCGTGTTCGGCATCATCGCCTCCGTGCTGGCCGCCTATCTCGCCACGCAGTTCAACAACATCATGGACTTCCTCCAGTTGGTGTTCGCCTTCGTCAACGCTCCCCTGTTTGCAACATTTTTGCTCGGAATGTTCTGGCCGCGAGCCACCGGACATGGCGCGTTCGCAGGCCTTGTGATGGGGACGGCCGCAGCCGCTCTGCATCACGGCCTGTCTCTGCCCAAGGGCGCCGTAGCCGGCATCAAGGGCGGATGGATCAGTGCGGCCACCACTTACCCCAGCGAAATGGCGCAGAATTTCTGGACCGCCATCTACGCATGGCTGGCCTGTTTCGTAATCACCATTGCTGTGAGCTTAGTCACCACTCCTCGTGTGACCGATGAGTTGCGCGGGCTGGTCTATTCCCTCACACCCAAGCCCGAAGAAGAGCATCTCGCCTGGTACAAGCGCCCTGCTCCCCTCGGCGTAATCATCCTTGGCGTCACACTGATTCTGAACATTATTTTCTGGTAACGAACTATGGGTCTCGATCTCCGTATTCCGATCGGTCTGCTGCTCGCCATCGTCGGGCTGGTGCTCTCCATCTACGGCGCGCTGGCCGACCCCAGCATCTATCAGCGCTCACTGGGCCTGAACGTCAATCTCTACTGGGGACTCGCACTGCTACTGACGGGCGCGATACTGCTCATCGCCGCCCGCCGCGCCGCTAGGAGTCCCAAGTGAGCCATCGGACCTTTCGCGCTCCTGGCCGTGTCAATCTCATCGGCGAGCACACCGACTATAACGGCGGCTTCGTCATGCCCGCCGCCATCGGATTCTACACCACGGTGACTGCCCGCCCCCGCGCGGACCGGAAACTGCTCCTGTCATCGGCGCAGTTTTCTGAACGGTTCGAAGTTTCGCTGGACGAGTATCAGCCGCGCCGCAACGCCTGGTGTGACTATCCCGCAGGCACGGCGTATGTCCTCGAAAAGGCCGGCTATCCGTTGCAGGGCGCGGAACTGACCTTCACAAGCGATGTGCCCATCGGGGCCGGGCTATCCTCCTCGGCGGCATTGGAGGTGTCCACTGTCCTCGCTCTTTCCTCCTTGTCGGGGCACACGATTCCGAATTGCCGTCTGGCGGAGTTGTGCCAACAAGCGGAAAGCGATTACGTGGGGATGAAGTGCGGCATCATGGATCAATTCATCTCCATTCACGGCGTGGAGAACCATGCCATCCTGCTCGATTGCCGCAGTCTCGAATACCAGCCCGTGCCCATTCCTGAAAACCTCCGGCTCGTGATCGCCAACTCGAAGGTCAAACACGAACTCACCGGAAGTTCCTACAATCACCGGCGCCGCGATTGCGAGACAGCCGCCGCTTTCTTCGGCAAGCCGCTGCTGCGCGATGTCACCCCAGGCCAGTTTGCGGAGCACGCGGACCAGCTCACGCCGCAGGTTCGCAAGCGTGCGCGCCATGTCATCGGCGAGATTGAGCGCACCGAACAGGCAGCGGCCGCCCTCCAATCCGGCGACTATAGAAAATTCGGCGCGCTCATGTACGCTTCGCATGAATCGCTGAAAACCGACTACGAAGTGAGCTGCGACGAACTCGACAAGCTTGTCGAAGCCGCGCAAACCGTGGACGGTGTCTACGGCTCCCGGATGACCGGTGCCGGATTCGGCGGCTGCACCATCAGTCTGGTTGAGGAAAGCGCTGTTCCCGCATTTCTCGAACGTGTTCCGGTACTCTACGAAACCGCATGCGGCATCAAACCCGACATCTACGTCTGCCGCCCCGTGAACGGCGCACATGAGGTGACTCCTTGAAGCATCTGCTCTTCTTCCTCGCACTCACCGCTTCCGCGCAAACCGCGGACACCATCTA
>CALFYN010000675.1 GCA_937952345.1 uncultured Acidobacteriota bacterium | reverse complement strand
TTGAAATCGCCGATCACCGCAACACGCTCGGCATTGGGCGCCCAGACACGGAAGCAAACCCCGCGCGCTCCGTTGCGGCGGCACACGTGCGCGCCCAACTTCTCATAGGCCCGGTAATGCCTGCCTTCAGCAATGAGATGCAGATCGAAATCAGTGAGAGCAGCGCTCAATGGTTCACCTCCCTTCACAGGTAGTAGTCAAAGTCCCGTTCCGTGCGGACCTTCTTGCGCAGCAGAAGAATGTGCACGGGGGTTTCATGCGGATTGCACTCCACGTAGTTGCGCGAGCCCTGCCAGAGATACCGCCCGCCGCCAAGCAGGTCGTGGGCCTGATAGGGCTGGTCTTCATCGAGGCCCAGGGCCTCAAGATCCAGTTCCACCCAGCCGGACTGTGTGTAACGGAAGTCGAGGTTCGCCACTACCAGAACCACGTTCGATTCGTCCGGCGCCGTCTTGCTGTAGCAGATCAGCGTCGGGTTGCCGGTTTCGTGGAAATGCAGCCCGTGGTCGTAATGGAGTGCCTCGTTTTCCTTGCGGATGCGGTTGATGCGGGCGATGAAGCTCTTCAGGCTCCATTCCGAATTCAAATCCCGGTGGCGGATTTCGTACTTCTCCGAGTCAAGGTACTCTTCACCGCCTGGTGTCCGCGGCGTGTTCTCGCACAGCTCGAACGCCGGGCCATAGATGCCGTAGCTTGCCCCCAGTGTGGCGGCCAGAGCGAGGCGCACCATGAAGGCGGGCCGTCCGCCTAGCTGCAAATACTCCGGCAGAATATCGGGAGTATTCGGCCAAAGGTTCGGCCGGAAGAATTCCCGTACGCCGGTACCATCCAGCCAGGTGAAGTATTCCTCCAACTCCTGCCGCGTGTTGCGCCAGGTGAAGTAGGTATAGCTCTGTGTAAAGCCCGCCTTCGCCAGCCGGTACATCACCTTCGGCCGCGTAAAGGCCTCGGAGAGGAAGATGACATCCGGGTACCGCGACTGCACCTCCGCGATCATCCATTCCCAAAAGGCAAAGGCCTTGGTGTGGGGATTATCGACGCGGAAAATGCGCACTCCCTTGTCGATCCAGAACAGCACCACATCGCGCAGCTCCGTCCAAAGCCCCTTCCAGTCGGAAGTCTCAAAATTCAGCGGATAAATATCCTGGTATTTCTTCGGGGGATTCTCCGCATACTGAATGCTTCCGTCGGGACGCTCCACAAACCAGGAGCGGTGTTCTTTCACGTAAGGATGGTCGGCAGTGCACTGATAGGCAATGTCCATCGCAATCTCCAGGCCGAACTCTTTCGCGCCCTCGACCAGGCGGAGAAAATCCTCCATCGTGCCGAGACGGGGCTCAATGGACTTGTGCCCGCCGCCAGCGCCTCCGATAGCCCATGGACTTCCCACGTCGTCCGGCGCCGCCGAAGTCGCATTGTTCCTTCCCTTGCGGAAGGTTTCGCCTATGGGGTGAACCGGCGGCAAATAGACAACGTCGAAACCCATTGCGGCGATATACGGAAGCCGGGAAAGGCAATCAGCCAGAGTGCCATGTTCGCCGGGCATGGGGGCGCAGGAGCGGGGAAAGATCTCGTACCACGCGCTGTAACGCGCCTTTTCACGATCGGCTGTGACGAAGTATTCCCGGTCTGCCCAAGTGGCGAGACTCCGGTCGGGATAGCGCAGTGCAATCGCTGCCAGCCCCTCATCGAGTGCCTGCTGCGGGGTTTCGGGCTGTGCCGCGCCCGCCCGAATACGGCCGGCCCAAGCGGACAGCACCGCCCCTTCCCCTTCATCGGCGCGCGCGGCGGCGCCTTCGATGAGCGCGGCCCCGATCAGCATGTCGACGGAGACGTCCTGCCCCGCCGCAACACGCTTGGCGAGATCATGCCGCCACGTACGGAAATGATCCACCCACGCCACGACCGTGTACATATAGCGGCCGAGTTCGGCAACTCGGAAGGATGCGCCCCAGCGGTCATTGCCCAGGGACTTCATGGGCGTCTCCATCCACTCCTTCTGATTCACATGGCGGTGGAGCAGCAGGCAGCCGAGCGCGTCATGTCCGTCGCAAAAGACGTCGGCCTCCACCATCACGTCTTCGCCCACGGCGCGCTTGATGGGGAACCGCCCGCCGTCCACCGCCGGCTGGACCCCCTCCACAACAACCCGATTTCTGCCTTCTTCAGGAAACATATTAAGGAGAATCAATTAAATATTGAGGGAAAAATCCCTCTCTATTTAGGGTTGCGCAGCGCGCCTCCGCGAGGTACTCGCGAATTCCCCAGGTTTGCTTCGGGAGATCTCGGGGCAGAGCCTCAGCGATCGGGCGGAAAACAGTGCTCTCCGCTGAGCGCGGCGTGAATGGCGGGGATCAGATCCTCCCCGGCATTCGCTTTCAGCACGCAGCCCTGCGCGCCGGCTTCTCGCATCCGCACCAGCAACTCGGCATCGAGATCAGCGGTGAGAAACAATATGGCCGGGCGATCGAAGCGGCTGAGCCGCCGCACGGCATCCAGCCCCCCAAGAACTGGCATGTGAATGTCTACCAACAGCAGGTCCGGGCGAAAGGCGGGGATCCGGTCGAGCATCTCCTGCCCGTCGAAGGCGTCGGACACTTCGAAGGACGAATCGAGCACCGTGTGCACCATGCGGTGCATGCCCTGATTATCGTCAGCGAAAAGAACACGCGGTGCCCGCGGCATTGCAACTACACTCATCACTCCAATTGCCAGTGGAGCATGAAATGAGGGCAAAATCGCCCCGTAAATCCACCAGGATTGGCGAGCTTTTGTAAACAGCCTGCTAGTTCGGATTTCCTACCAGTCCATGTTTCGCTGCGAACCGGGAGAGTTCGGCGATGCTGTTCAGCCCGGTCTTCTCGGAAAGGTTGCGGCGGTGAAACTCCACCGTGCGAGGGGAGACGTTCAGAATCGTGGCGATTTCCTTCATCGTCTTCCCTTCCGCCAGCAGTTGCAGCACTTCCCGCTCCCTCGCCGTGAGATCGACCCCCGCGGAGGTCTCCTCCCCGGACATCAGCACATGAAGCACCTGATCGGCAATGCGCGGCGTGATGTAGGTGCGGCCCTGCAGCACCTCACGTAGTGCGGTGAGCAGTTCCTCGCCGCACGAGTGTTTCAGCACGTAACCAACCGCGCCCAACCGGAACGCCTGGGTCGCAATCGCTGGATCTGGATAGGCTGTGAGAAACACGACCTTGGCCCCCGAGCCGCTACTCTTCAGGTGCTCGAGAGCATCGAGGCCGTTAAGCAGCGGCATGGAGACGTCTGCAACGATGATATCGGGGTGGAGAGCGGCGGATTTCTCCAGCATCTCGCGGCCATCCGAAGCTGTCCCAACCACCTCGAATTCAGGATCCAGCAGCCGTATCAAGCCATCCACCACCACCCCATGGTCGTCCGCCAGTATCACTCTTGCCCGCTGCTTCATCCTTCACCATCCTGAAAGGGGATCTCCACTACCAGACGCGTTCCTTCTCCGGCTACGGAGTCGAGTTGCAGACTCCCGCCCATTGATCGCGCACGCTCCTCAATGCCGGTCAATCCCAGCCCCTGCCGCTCTTTCACATTGTCTACCAAAAAGCCGCAGCCATTGTCGATTACCGACAGGCGTAGCATCCCCTCCTTGGCGGAAAGCACCAGCGTCGCATGCGTCGCCCCGGAGTGCTTCACCACGTTGCGGATGGCCGCCTGGGCAATCCGATAGAGCGTAAGCTGAGCATCTTTGGGAATATCGGAAGGCAGGTCGCGGGCTATGACCTCCCACAAGGTACCGGTGAGCCGTTGCCGCTCCCGGCAATACGAACGCAATAGTTCGGCCAGACCAACTCGCTCAAGAATCCCGGGGTGCAATTCGTGGCACACGTTGCGCACATCTTCGGAGATGCCAATGAGATTGCCCCGCAGCCGGTGCAGTGCCTCACCCAGTTCCGGGCTCAGCGACTCGGCATTCTTCCCGAGCCCGCTCAATTCAACAGAGAGAATGGCCAGCTTTTGCGTGATGTCGTCGTGGAGATCACGGGCGATCCGGCGACGCTCGTCCTCGTGCGCCATACTGAGCCGCCGGCGCAGTCTCTGCAAATCCTGTTCCATGCGCCGCTGACTCCGCAAGTCGTTCGCAATGACCAGAATTCTCTCACCCACCAGGGAGGCGTGGAGTTCGAGTGGTATCCGCCCTTGACCACCCGTCAGCAAAATCTCGCCGTGCCACTTGCCATTCTCCCGCAGATCCTGCTCCATACTCAGTCGGTCCCGCTCAGTCAGGCATTCCAAAAAATTTTCCGCGTTGCCCAGCAGCGATGCCCCGGCATCACTCATGAGGTCGATCGTCCCGTCAGGCTCCAGAAGGGCGATGCAGTCGGGCGTACGAGCAAGCAGGCAGCATAAGACTTCCCCGGCTCTGAGGTCGGCCGAATCCGGCAGTGCCTGTTTGCGATGCGAATCCACCTCACCCAGAAGTACCACACCTTGCCGCCATCGCTAATTGACATAGGTTGGCTGTCGCCAGCTTTCCCTGTCACACCACCGTACGTACGGGTCTCGTATACGGCGGTTCGGCGGGTTGAGCCCTATCGTCAGTCAACTTGGGAAGTCCGAGCGAGGTGAAATAGACATTGGGCAGCGCGATGGCGAGAGCAGGCGAGTTTGCCAGCCGCCACGGGCCATGAGCGCTGCCCGCCGTTTTCGCGGCGAGATCTTTACCCACTCCCCGTTTGGTCAGTTCAGCAAACCGGACCTTCCCTCGTTTCCACTGCTTCCAGATCACAGACCGTAACCTGCGCCTGACCCACTCCTCAAGGCTTTGCAGCACAGAGGACGTCTGGCATTTTCCGAAGTAGCCGATCCATCCCCGCAGATAGCGGTTCAGTTCCTCGGTCATCCGTTCGATGCTCACTCCTCTGGTCCGGCTCGTCAGTTCCCGAACTCGTTCCTTGCACCGCTTCACCGCTTTCGGCGCGATCCGCCGCTTTGGCTCACGATCCCAGCTAAAGCTGAATCCGAGAAACTTTCGTTCCCATGGTCGTGCCACCGCACTCTTCTCGTCATTGACCTTGAGCTTCAGCTTGTCCTGCAGAAAGCGTGTGATGCTTTCCATCACCCGCTCCCCCGCCGGACGGCTGCGTCGCTTTTCCAACTCTCGATCCAACTCGTCGAGCACGATATTACTGAGCAGGTCTGTGCTTTGTGCGGTATGCGGATGATAGTAATATCTACGTTCTGCTTCAGGTAATCCGGCAACTGCTGCACGGTCATCCCGTCCATACCCAGTCCACGCACCAACGGTATCCCGCGGCGATATGCTGCTGCGCCGCCCTCCACCGCCTGTTGCGCCGATCGCCCAGGCCGAAATCCGTAGCTGCGGCGGTGATGCAGGTACTGCAACGCAAATGGGACCGGACGTTCTCCGAACGTTGTCGCTTGCCAACTC
>CALFYN010000674.1 GCA_937952345.1 uncultured Acidobacteriota bacterium | reverse complement strand
ACGTCGACCGGCGTCTCGCCCCAATAGCCCAACTTGGCGGGCAGATCGGTCCAGCGAAGCTCGCCCGCTTCGATGCGGAATTGATCAAACGGGAGCACCTTGGTGAAGTAGGCTCGCCCGATCTTGTTGCGGCGCTCGACGAGGCATTTCCACAACCATTCGGCGGCTTTGGCATCGCTCAGTTCCGCTTTGGCAACGATGGCCTTCAGTTCGTCGTCGGTGAAGGCGGTGACAAGCTTTGCGCCCCAGAATTCATCGTCGGGAAGGCGGTTGAGAAAGGCGACGTTGGGATATTCGGGCACCCAGCGTTCAGGATCGAAGACCTGGTATTCGAACTTGCCGATGCTGGGAAAATTCGGATAGTCGGCCTTGGCCCAGTAGGGGACATAGAGGCCGAGGGAAAACAACTGCGCCGCCGATTCCTTCCAGGAGAAGAAATAGGTTCCGGAGCGCGCGCTGTTGGCTTTCGCCGTGGCGCTGCCGAGCGTGGAACCGAAGTCGAGCTGGTAGTGGCGGATGTATTGGATACCGCCTTCCTTGACGAGGATATCGATGTTGTTGATGGCCCTCGAATCGTCGTGGTCGAGCCATGCGTCAATGACGTGCAACCCGCGGTAATCGCGGCGATGCTCATGGGGGACGACATCGTTCGGATCGTCGGCGCGCGTTCCGAAATAGCGGGGCGGCCCGATGGGCTTTCCGGGCAATGCGAGCGATGCGGTGGCGCGATACTTGCCTTCGGCCGTCTTCGGCACTTTGCGCAATATCTCTTCGACATCGGCCCAAACCATCGGGCGCTTCTTGCCGAGCGTCCCCGTGATGTTGACGTCCTTGCCAATCTCCAGTTGATCCGGCTGAAAGTAGACGATGTAGTTGTCGGGCACGTGGTAGCCCATGGCGTGGAACAGCCGGCCGGTGACCGCGTCGGCGGCGGAGGCCATCTCGGGGTTCGACTTGGGATCGAACTTCACGAAGAACATCCGCTTGTTGGCGTCGATGACGGTGAAGCCGGGGGTGATGCCTTCGTTCTTGGCGGAGATGATGGTCCACTTTCCCGGCGACGGCGGCGTTTTTCCGCCGGCTCCCAACTGGAGTTGCTCGATGCTCATCCGCTGGAAGTAGTGGCGCTTCATCCACCACGCGCCCTGCATGGGGTCGCCGAGTGTGCTGATGCCTTTCGCTTTGGTCGGCTCGCCGAGTTCGGAATTACGCTCGCCGGGGCGGCCAAACTGATTGGAAAACAGATCGTAGTAATCGCTCAGCTTGCGATTGGCGGCCATGGGAACGTTGCGTGGCTTTGGCTCGAACTCCAGCGGATCGTCGGGGTAGAAGCGCTGCCCGCAAAGGGCCAGTGGCATCAGGATGAGCGTAATCGTGAGTCGCATCGTTCCTCCTGTCAGTACACCGGCTGTCCCGTGGATGTTCCGAAGCGGCGCTGGTTGAAAACGTCGTTGAACTTAAACCACACCTGGAAGCCTTCGTGGCTGAATCCGGTGTCGATGCGGAGGAACGTGGCGTTGTTCACGTTGAAGCGCAGTCCGAATCCCACTGAGCCTTCCAGGTCGCGAAAATTGAGCATGCCGCGGCGGGGCATCACCTTGCCGGCATCGGCGAAGATGGCGGCGTCGAGTCCGGCGAATACTTCGAAACGGTATTCGGCGTTGTAGACCACCATGTTGCGGTCACTGAAGCGGAACGGGCGGAAGCCGCGCAAGTCGTCTGAGCCGCCGAGCATGGGTTGCAAGTAAAACGGGATACGCTCATTGCGGTCGGTGTCGGTGAGGATCGTCTTGGCCCGCAGGGCAATGATGCGTGTGCGATTGAAGAAGGGGATGTATTGCTGCAGGTCGATATCGAGGCGGCGGAAGTTGAACTGGTCCAGGCGGCGATCATTATTCCAGGAAAACTGCATGACGTAATTGCCGCCGGATTTGGGCCCCAAGGGATCGTTACGGTAGTCGTATTGGGCAAAGACCGAAGGCCGAATGTAGTCGGTGGCCACATCGATGCCGGGCGCCTGTTGCGGAGAGAACTTCCTTTCGGTGGAGATGTAGCGGGCGTCGTTGCCCGGTCCGGGGTTGGAGTAGAACTTTCCGATGGAACCGCCGAGCCAGAGGTGATGGTTGAGACGGACGGTGCCGATGGCGTCAAACGAGGTGTCCTCCAGCCGGTAATTGCTACGGTCGATTTTGAGGGAATCGGGGCCGAGGCCGTAGTAGCCGATTCTGGCGTAATTGCGGTGCGAACCGACGAACTCCAATTGCAGGCGTTCGGAGGCGAGTTTCGGAAACCTCGCCTCAATTTCGTATTTTTGCGATCCGCCGAAGGAGAAGCCCGCCGAGGCGCGAAACTCCAGATTCTCACGCAGCAGATCGGCGCGGTAGAACTCCGGGCCGAGGGCGAAGCCGGCTCCGGTCACCATGTTGCCGATCTTCGGGCGGAAGCCGTGATAGCCCGCCGAGAGCCGCTCCAGCACTTTTTGTTCTTTGATCTCGCGAAGCATCTGCTCCGTCTTGGTGACGGTTTCGGGGGTGAGCACCTTCTCCTTGGCGGAGCGCGCCGCTTCGATCTCAGCCTCTCGTGTTTGTGCGGCAGCGGAGAACGTTACGAAAAGACACAGAAAGATCAAAATGCGCATCAAGCCCCATTTCCGGCGTTTTCACTTCACGGTGCTTCAACCATGATACGCGAGAGGGAGCGGCGCCGGATTCGACTTACAGCGCGGATTCCCCACGGTCGTCGTTGCGAATACGGATCGCTTCGGCCACCTGATAGATGAAGATCTTGCCATCGCCGATCTTTCCGGTCTTGGCGGCGGCGGAGAGAGTGCGAATCACCTCTTCCTGGCGGGCGGAGGGGACAACCATCTCGATCTTGATCTTGGGAAGCAGGTCGACGTTGTACTCGCGCCCGCGGTACATCTCTTTGTGTCCCTTCTGGCGCCCATGGCCACGCACTTCGGTGACGGTCATGCCATCGACGCCGATTCCCTTGAGGGCTTCCTTCACTTCTTCGAGTTTGAACGGCTGAATAATCGCTTCGATTTTTACCATTGCCTTATGCCTCGAAATTGTACCCTTCTTCGCCGTGCAGCGTCAGGTCCATGCCTTCGGTCTCTTCCCTGCCCTCCATGCGAATGGGAGTGATGAGCCCGGTCAGCTTGAGGCACAACAGCGTTCCCACGACGGCGAGTGCGATTCCAATGCCTGCCCCGGCGAGTTGATTGAGGATTTGCTGGGAGTTGCCATCCACCAGCCCCAATGGCATGGCTTGGCCCGCGGCGTCCTTCAAACCATCGTTCACGGCGCGGGTGGCGAAAACTCCGGTGAGGATGCACCCCATCAGTCCGCCCACGCCATGGACGCCGAAGGCATCGAGAGAGTCGTCATAGCCGAGTTTGTTCTTCGCCACGGTGACCATGTAGAAGCAGACGAATCCGGCGATGAAGCCGATGATCACGCCGGCGTAAGGTGCCACGAAACCCGCGCCCTGCGTGACAGTGGCGAGTCCCGCTACCGAACCCGAGATCGCGCCGAGAGCGCTGGCCTTTCCCGTCCGGATTCGCTCAGCCAGCATCCATGCCACGGCGCCGGCGGCGGAGGCAAGGTGCGTGGTCACGAAGGCGCTGGTGGCGAGAGCGGAGGAAGCCAGTGCGCTGCCGGCGTTGAATCCGAACCATCCCACCCACAGCAGGCAGGCGCCGATGAAACTTAGCACGAGGCTGTGCGGCTTCATCGGCTCGGAGGGATAGCCGTTGCGTTTGCCCATGTAGATGGCGCATACCAGAGCGGAGAAGCCGCTGGTGATGTGCACGACGGTGCCACCGGCAAAATCGAGGACCGGGATGGGCCCATTCTGAAATGCGTTCATCAGCCCGCCTTTGCCCCAAACCATGTGGGCCGCGGGGAAATAGACGATGAACGTCCACAGCGTGCAGAACAGAATCATGGCGCCAAAGCGCACCCGTTCGGCAAATGCGCCGGCGATGAGCGCGGGGGTGATGATGGCGAACATGAGTTGGTAGATCATGAACGTCTGATGAGGAATAGTGCCGGCGTAGTCGCTGTTCGGCTGCGCACCCACGCCTTGCAGGAACGCGAATTGGAACCCGCCCAAAAAGCGCGAGCCTTCGCCGAACGCGAGGCTGTAGCCGCACACAAACCAGACGAGCGTGATGACGGCCATCATCACAAAGCTCTGCATCATGGTGCCGAGAACGTTCTTCTTGCGGACCAGGCCGCTGTAGAACAACGCGAGGCCGGGTCCGGTCATCATCAGCACCAGGGCGGAACTCATCAGCATCCAGGCGTTGTCGCCCGCTGATTGCGAAGCTTTCACGGCATCGCGCAATGCGGCGAGTTCCGATTGGCTTTCCGGGGATGTCTGGGATAACAGAAGCGACGCGCAAACGGCCAGCAGCGCCACGATTCGATACGACATGGTGTCTCCTTCGTGGGACGTATGATTGAGATGTGACTCACCACACTACGAAACCCGGGCGGCGCTGCGCCACAAAAAGGTTCGATGGGACCGATAGAAGTTCTTTATGACCTTTTCTGTCCGCATCGGGATATTGCTTTTGCTGGCGGGGATCGCGATTGTGGGAGCGCTGCTGAGCCCACCGGTGGCGCAGGATCTGGCGTATCACCAGTTCGCTGATCGGCGAACCATCGCGGCCGTGCCCCATTTCTGGAACGTTCTTTCGAATCTTCCATTCGTGGTTGTGGGGATCTTCGGCGTGTGGGCTGTGCGGCGTGGGCGTTGGGCGCAACCATCGGACCGCTATCCATGGCTCACTATTGCCCTGGCGGCGATTCTCATTGGATTTGGCAGTGGCTACTATCACTTCGCTCCTGATAACCGGACATTGTTCTGGGATCGCCTGCCCATGACACTGGCATTCATGGGAGTGTTCACGGCAGCCATCAGTGAGTACATTCACGCCCGCATTGGGGCGCTGCTGCTGACGCCGTTTCTGTTGCTGGGCATGCTGAGCGTGGAGGTGTGGCGGCGCGGCGAACTGACCGGCGTTGGGGATCTGCGCTTCTATATTCTGGTGCAGTTTTATCCGATGATTGCGCTGCCATTGATTCTACTGCTGTTTCGTTCGAGATATACCCACACATCCGCCATGTGGGGTATGGCGGGGTTGTATTTCGCGGCGAAAATCCTGGAATTGTTAGACGTGCCGTTGTTTCAAGCCACGGCGGGCCTGATTAGTGGACATTCGCTGAAACATGTGGCCGGGGCGGCCGCTCTTGCCATTGCGCTTCGCGCGATCGCGCATAGAACGCCGGTTGTAGCCAGGTAGTACCAACGAAAAAAAATCGCTCCACTGATTAAACTCTTTCTCCGATTTCGCGTTTATAGGTGCATGGAAACGAAAACAGGAGGGAGCCGGCCACGGAGGAGCCCATTCGGCACGGCAACCCCAAAAATCAACGAAGCAATTACTTTCCAGGCGGACGGCAGGCTACAGGAATCGGAGGACTGCTGCACGGAAGCGTTACGTCTGTTCAGCAGAGAAGAAAGGAACGGCATGGAGGCTGTGAACGCTCGCAATACACTCGCCTCCATCCGCCTGGATCGTGGCAAGTATGAACAAGCGCGGCAGGATGCGCGGCGAGCATTGGAGATTGCGGCTGCGTTGGGTGAACCCGGCACGGATACGGAGTTAGACCGCTTGCGGCTGACTGCGCTGTGTCTGATTGGGCGCAGCCATTTACAGGCGGGCGAGTTGGACGCCGCCCGTCCGTTGCTGGAGCGGGCGCTGACGATGGCCCATTATTGGCTGCCGGCGCCCGCGGAAGAGAAGATGCGCATCCTTACGCTGCTGGGAGCGACGGAAGAAGAAGCCGGGCACCGCTTCGAAGCCGAGGAATATTACCGCAAGGCGCTGGCCATCGCGGAGCGGCTTTTCGACAGCTATCATGGCGAGGTCGCCTCGCTGTGCCACCGGCTGGCGCTGCTCGCCGAAGGCTGGGACGAGGCGGGGCATCTGGAGGCGTTCGCCCGAAGAGCCTACGAGATTCGCAGTTCGCAGTTCGGCACTACGTCTCCGTTGGCGGCATCGGCGCAGGCTGGCATCGCACTTACCCTGGAAGCACAGGGCCAGATCAAGGAAGCGGGGGAGAAATTCCTGCACGCCCTGGCGATCTTTGACCGCCACTACGCCGCCGAGCAGTGTGGTCTTTCGATTCGCGTGGAAACGCTGCGAGACTATGCACTCTGCCGCCGTGCCGCCGCGGGCTATCTCATCGCCAGCGGACGCCACAACGATGCCCGGGAATTTTCCGATCGTGCCCAACGCGTATTCGAGCGCGTGCTTGGCAAATCGCATCCACTGGTGGAGAAATGGCGGCAGGATCACCAGTCGATCCGGCGCGCGACACCGCTGTTCGCACGCCGCAGCCAGCGCTTCAGCGCATGGGACTGGTGGCGTGGCCTTTCCTTTAGCCGTTAAGCTCATCGTGGCTACAATAGCAGTAGGCTGATGAGTTATCTTGACAATCTGGAAAATCAACTGAAGAGCCTGGAAAGGCAAGAGGAACGCGACCCCGCGCGGATTCAGGAAGAACGGGACCGGGCGGCGCGCGATCGCCAGAATCGCATTGCTGCTGCTCCGTTCGCTGAGCAACTGCGCAACGGCAAGTTTACGCAGGATCTGCTGGCGCACGCCACGCGGCTGGGGTTTGCCAAACGCACGAAGGTGCATATGTCGTGGATGGACACCACGCTTCGACTGGAAGCGAAGCATCTGCGGCTGGAATTGAAGCCCACCGCGCAGGGCGTGGTGGCGCATTTCCTCAGCGAAGGCGCCGAAACCGGCACGCAGACTGTGGATCTGAATGGCGACGCCGCGAGGCTTGCCGAACAATGGATCGGCGCTCTGTAGTGGTACACTGTCTGCGAAATGAATCGCCGACATTTTCTCGTTTCCGCTTCGGCCGCAGCCTCGCAATCGTGGGCTCAGGCCAATGACCGCGTCCGTGTCGCCATTGTTGGAGTAGGCTCGCGCGGCAGTGCACACATCCGCGAGATTCTCCCGGTGACCAACATGGAAGTGGCCGCGCTGGTGGATCCGGATGGGCAGCGCACGGAAGCAGCCGCAGCCGTTGTGTTCAAGCGAACGGGTAAGACTCCGCGCATCGAATCGGACATGCGGCGCGTGTTCGACAGCAAGGATATCGACGCCGTCACCATCGCCACCACCAATCACTGGCACACCCTGACCGCCATATGGGCGATGCAGGCGGGCAAGGACGTGTACGTCGAAAAGCCGGTTTCGCACAACATTTTCGAGGGCATCAAGCTGGTGGAAGCGGCGCGCAAGTATAAGCGCATCGCCGCGGGCGGGACACAACGGCGCTGGTGGGGACGCTGGCGCAAAGGCGTGGAGATGATCCACAACGGTGAACTCGGCGATATCTACCAGGCCAATTTCGTGTTTCCGGGTAGACGCGATTCCATCGGATTCAAGCAGCCCAAGGAGCCGCCAGCCTATTTCAACTGGGACTTGTGGCTGGGCCCCGCTCCCATGCAGCCGTATCACGAGAATCTGGTGCACTACAACTGGCACTGGTTCTGGGATTTCGGCAACGGAGAATTGGGCAACAACGGCATCCATCTGATCGATGTGACGCGCTGGGCCATGCGCAAACGCCTTCCGGTGCGCGTACACTGCACAGGCGGACGCTTCGGTTACAAGGATCAAGGAGAGACACCCAACACGCAGAACGTGACATGGGTGCACGACGACGGGTCAATGATCGTAGGCCAGTTGCGCGGGTTGTACACCGCCGAGCCGATGTCGTGGGATTTCTTCGGCACCAAGGGCCACATGCACATCAAATCGAACGGGCAACTGGTGGTGACGATGGGCCGCAACAAGCAGCCCGAACCGGAGCCTGAGTACCCGGCCAACATCGACCACTTCGCCAACTTCGCCGATGCCGTGCGGGCGCGCGATCCGAAACTGCTGCATGCGGAGATCGAAGAAACCGCCCTTTCGACCGCCTATTGCCACTTGGGCAACATTGCCTATCGCGTCAAGCGTGAACTCGATTTCGACCCGCAGAGCATGCGCTTCCGGGATAGCGATGCGAACAAGCTGATCAGCCGCGAATACCGCAAGCCCTACGTGGTTCCGGACAAGGTTTAAGCTTTCAGCTTCTTCGAGTATTCGCGGAGAATGTAATCGCAGGCGCGCACCGTGATGGCCATCATGGTGAGCGTCGGATTCTGGCATCCGCTGGAGACCCAGGCAGCGCCGTCGGTCACGAAGATGTTCTCGACATCGTGCGCCTGATTGTACTTGTTCAGCACACTGGTCTTCGGATCGTTGCCCATGCGCGCGGTTCCGATCTCATGGATGCAGAAGCCGGGGATGGAGAACTGTCCGGTCATGTTGACGTTGGTGGCGCCGGCGGCTTTCAGCATCTCCACAGCCTGTTCGCGCCCGTCGTGCCAGAGTTTCTTTTCGTTGTCGCTCCAGTCGGCGGAGATGCGCAAAGCGGGGATGCCCCAGGCGTCCACTCTATTTTTGTCGATTTCGACGTAATTCTCTTTGCGGGCCAGGCATTCGCCCCACAGCGAGATATTGATATTGTAAAAGCCTTTGCGGACGGCGTCCTTGTAGGAAGCGCCGAAGCCGGGAGCGCCCATGCTAAAGGCGGGGCTGCTGCCGCCTTGATAGCCATAGCCGCGGATGAAGCCGTTGGTTTCTTTTTCCTTGATATTGCGGAAACGCGGGATATAAATGCCGTTGGGACGGCGAGGCATGCCGGCCCAGGGTTTGGCTTCCAGCATCGGCATAATGCCCGACGCACCGCCCTGATAAATGTGATCCATGAGGTATTTCCCGAGCGCTCCGCTGGAATTGCAGATGCCGGAATTGAGCAGAAGGCGCGTCGATTCGAGGGTGGAAGCACACAGCACGACCACTTTCGCCATCGCTTCGCGCGGCTGGCGCGAAGTGCGGTCGATGTAGGCGACGCCGGCTGCTTTGCCGTCCTTCATCACGATGTGGCTTCCCACGGCGTCGGTGATGAGCGTGGTACGGCCGGTTTTCAGCGCATCGGCGACGGTAGTGAAGGGGCTGGCGAAATAGGAATTCGTAACACAGCCGCGCTCGCAGGGTC
>CALFYN010000673.1 GCA_937952345.1 uncultured Acidobacteriota bacterium | reverse complement strand
GGAACGGGCCGCGTCCGTTGGTCGGCACGTAGAGATTCGCCGTGACGTAGAACCTGGGCTGGCTTTCGAAAACCACTTTCTCGATGCGGTAACCATTACGTTCGATCATCCCCGTGACGGAGGCATTGAGCGGAGTGCGGTCGGGGAACGGCCCGCCCAGCGACTGCATCAGCGCCTCACGGAAACGTGTCTTGTAAGCCGCCCAGTCGCGGGTTTCGGCGACGCGTTTGGCGCGCGCATCCAAGTGTTTGCCGGCCTCGGCATGCAGATAGCGCGTCAACATTTCCTGTACCCCGCGTCCGTCGTTCAACGTCTTATAAAACGCGAGATCGGAATCGCTCTGGGCCGCCAACAGGCTCGCCAGCAATAGTAGAAGAACGAACAAAGGCATGAGGGCATTATAGGACCCTCGACGGAGACAGAGCCATGAGGAGAATCGGGTCGCTGGTAGTATTTTCGGCGTTGTGCGCCGTGGCCGCGGAAGCGGCGGGACAGGATGATCTGCGCAGGCTGCTACGCCAGCGCGGGCAGAGTGTCACCAAGGAAAAGGCATCGCGAGGCGCGAAAACCAATCTGGGCCGCGCCGCTCTCGTCACCGACGGCGATTTCGTCATGCCCTTCATCGCCAATGGAGAAGGGTTGCGCACGCGCATCCGGCTGATGAACATGGAGAACAAAGATGTGGATCTCGAGTTGTTCTTCATTGACGACGACGGATTCGATGCACCGCTGGAATTGAAAGACCTCGGCGCCGTGGAGAATCTGCGGCTGCAGATTCCGGCGCGCGGCGTCACCACCGTGGAAACCAACGCGCGCGGCGACGATCAGGTGGTGTGGAGCTTCTTCGATGCCGGCACGGCGCGCATCGCCGCCACCGTGTCGGTGGAGATTGAAGGCGAGGACGGCCTGCTCGGTGTCAGCTATCCCGCGACGCATTTCGAGGACTACGTCACGGAAACCTTCTACGACAACACCGAAGGCACGGAGACCGAGATCAGCGTCATCAATCTGGACACGCGCGATTCGGCTATTCGCGTCATCGTGCGCGATGCCGAGGGGCGGCAGATCCATACTTCCACCCGCGATATCCCTGGATTCGGCGCCGCCGGATTCGTGCCCGCGGATGCAGCTCGCGCCGCACGCGGGGCTCGCGGAAGCGTCGAGTTTCAGCAGAACGATAGCAGCAAGGCCGGCGTCGCCGTGGTGGCCATTCAGTTCTTCGACAGTGGCGCCATCAACATCTTCCCTGGATTCTCCATTCTGGAGTAGCCGCATTCGTTCTGTGCCATCATAAGTAGTTCGCATGGAACTGCTGAAGCCGGCAAGCGCACAGGAGCTTGCCGCAACTCTTCACAACGCCGCTCAATCGGGTCACGGCATCGAACTGCTCGGCAACGGCAGCAAGCCGCGAGCCGGCGGTCCCATTGCCCCGGCCGGCATCCGTGTCTCTACCGCCTCGCTGGATGGCGTGCTGCAGTATGAGCCGAAAGACCTCACCGTTAGCGTGCAGGCCGGAATGCCGTATGCACGCTTCACCGAAATGCTGGAACGCGATGGCTACATGGTTCCGTTGGAACCCCCATTCGCTTCCGGCGCCACCGTGGGTGGAGTCATCGCCTGCAACTCCAGTGGACCGCTGCGGCGGCTCTACGGTACCGCGCGCGATGTCGTCATCGGCATGGAATTCGCCACGCTCGAAGGGAAGCTAGTGCAATCGGGCGGCATGGTGGTGAAGAACGTCGCCGGGCTCGATATGGCGAAATTGCTCATCGGCTCAATGGGAACGCTGGCGGCGATCACTTCCGTCAATTTCAAACTGGCGCCGATGCCGGCCGGCTCCGCGACGTTCCTGTTCGATTTCCCGAACGCAAGCCAGGCCATCGCCGAGCGCGACCGCATATTGCGCGGTGTGTTGCAGCCCGCCGCCATCGATCTGCTGCACCGCCAGGGCGAGTCGCAGTGGACGCTGGCCGTAGCCTATTTCGGCAACGATGCTCTGCTCGCCCGCTGCCGCAAGGAGTTCCCCGCCGCCGACCTGCTCGAAGGCGAGCCGGAATCCGAATTCTGGCATTCCGTGGCCACCACCACCGAACGCTTTCTGGCGGAACACCCAGCGGGATGTGTGGTGCGCACGGTAACTCCACTGCGCGACATGGCTGCGGCTCTCGATCGATTGCCGGGAACGCTGGTGGCGCGCGCCGGCAACGGCGTCATCTACACCCACCTCGAAGATGCCGCGCAAACAGCGGATGTGCTGCGCCAACGGCATTCCCTGATCGAATATGGACCCGCGGTGGAAACGGCGAACCTGACATATTGGCCCGAAACCGATTCGTCATTCCCTCTCATGCAACAAATCAAGAAGATGTTCGACCCGAATCACCTGTTGAATCGTGGGAGGCTCTATGGCCGCATCTGAGTTGAAAGTGCTCAACGAGATCGATCAACCGCGGCAAAAAGACTTGGACAAGTGTGTCCACTGCGGACTGTGTTTGAACTCGTGTCCCACGTATCGCGTGTTGGGTCTCGAAATGGATTCCCCGCGCGGGCGCATTTATCAGATGGTGCAGGTGCACGAAGGCGCGCCGATGAGCCCATCCTATCTGGAGCATCTCGATCTGTGCCTGGCATGCCGCGGCTGCGAAAGCGCGTGTCCATCGGGCGTGCAATATGGGCGCCTCATCGAAGATGCGCGGGCCGAGATCGAACGCAAGACCGAGCGTCCGCTGGTGACACGCCTGGTGCGTGGTTTCGTATTCGGCAAACTGCTGCCCTCGCGGGTTTTGCTGCAACTCGCCGCGCGTGGATTGTGGATCTATCAGAACCTGGGTTTGCGCAGCCTCGCCTCCGGTCTGGGTGTTTTCAAGGTGTTTCCCAAACTGGGCGAACTGGATCAGCTTTCACCCCCTGCCGAATTTCCCAGCTTCTTCGATGCCTATGGCAACGTGTTTCCCGCCGAAGGGCAGCGCCGTTACAAAGTAGCGTTGCTGGGCGGTTGCGTGGCCAACGTAAGCTTCGCGCGATTGAATGAAGCCACCGTGCGCGTGCTGCAAAAGAACGGCTGTGAAGTGCATGTACCGGACGGACAAACCTGTTGCGGTGCGCTGCACCAGCACGCCGGCATCCGCACCACGGCGCGCGAACTGGCCCGCAAGAACATCGACGCACTGGCAAACGGCGGCTTCGATGCCATTCTCACCAACTCGGCCGGCTGCGGTTCCACGCTGAAGGAATACGGTGAGTTGCTGGAGCATGAACCGCCATACGCCCAGCGCTCCGCCGAGTTCGCCGCGCGTGTGAAGGACGTGAACGAATTCCTCGCCTCCATCGAATTGAATCCGAACATGGGTTCCCTGGACCTCACCGTGACCTATCAGGATTCCTGCCATCTCGCGCATGGCCAAAAGGTGAAGGCCGCGCCAAGGAAACTGCTACGCGCCGTGCCGGGATTGACGTTCCGCGAAATGCCGATGGCCGACCTCTGCTGCGGCAGCGCGGGCATCTATAACGTCATCCAGAACGAGATGTCCATGCAGATTCTGGAGCGCAAAATGGAGTACGCCAACTCTGTCGCCACGGCGGTGATCGCCACCGCGAACACCGGCTGCATGCTGCAACTGCGCGCCGGCGTGCAACGCCATGGCCAGGGGCAACGCGTTGCCCACGTCATGGAATTGCTCGACGAAGCATACCGGAAAACAACAAGATAGCCCGCTCTCATTTTTCCTTACCGTTTCCTTACGCCACCCTTACGGACTTTTCTCGCGATTGCCATATAGTGGACTCTGCAAACACTACTCCACTGGAAAGAGGAGCGAGGAAACAACATGAGAACGAAATTAGCTGGAAGGGCACTGGGAACGGTAGTGGTAGCCGGGATCGTGGCGTACTTCGCCACCAACGGTGCGCAGTCGCAGTCAGCCCCGCCGCCTGTACAGAATCGATTTACGGGAGCGATCAATTCGCAACCCCTGGCCCTGGATGCCAACGGCACGCTGCTTGCCGTAGCGAATCCGGATAACAACACCGTGTCGTTGTTTGACGTCGGCGCCGACCGCAACCGCCGCCTGCGCGAAGTGCTGGTAGGCAAGGAACCCAACGGCGTGGCTCTGAATCCGCAAGGCACACGTCTGTTTGTGGCCAATACGGTCAGCGGCACGGTCAGCGTCATCAACGTCAATCGCAACTCGCCGAACGTGGCCCGCGTTGTGACGGAGATCAAAGTAGGGACGGAGCCCTACGGCCTGGCGATGACGCCCAACGCGACAAAGCTCTACGTCAGCAACCGGCGTTCCGACAGCGTGTCAGTGATCGACCTCAGCACCAACCGTGTCGTGAAGACCATTTACGACGTCGGCTTCGCCCCCACAGGCATCGCCATCACCAACGACGGTGATGGTGACGATGACGACGAGATCGTCTACGTGACCCAGTTCTTCGCCGTGCCGCGGCCCGGCCGAGTCGATGGCGAGGATGACAGCAAGCAAGGCCTGGTGACGATGATCCGCACCGTCGCCGATGAGATCGAAGGCGCTGTCAACCTGCTGCCCATCGGTGACACCGGTTTCCGCGCGGCAGGCGATGCCATCGCCAAGGTGGCGCCCCCGGCCACGATCGACGAATCTTCTTTCCGCTTCACCACCAGCGCCTATCCCAACCAATTGAACGGCATCGTGGTGAAAGGGAACTTCGCCTACGTGCCGAACACCGGCGCGTCGCCTAACGGTCCGGTGCGCTTCGACGTGAACACCCAGTCCCTGCTGCACGCGATCGATCTGACGAAGAACGCCGATGCCCAGGTGACCATCAACATGCACAAAGCCGTGGCCGATCAGGCAGCGACGCCGAAATTGTTCGTCACGATGCCTTGGGCGATTGCCGCCAAGGGCCGCGATGACCAGGCCTATGTGGTGAGTGCGTCCAGCGACGTCGTCATCAAGGTGAGCCTCGATCGCGGCACGGGCCGGGCCACAGTGGTGAACGCGCCGGGCGTAACGCCTTCCCGTGTGCTGCAGATCCCCACTGGAAAGAATCCGCGTGGCATTGTCATCAACAACACTGATACGCGCGCCTACGTCATGAATTATGTCTCCCGCGATGTGACCGTCATCAACATTGAGCCGAACCAGGATGTTGTTCTGGGAACGGCCTTGCGCTCTGCCTCTCTCCCCGTGACGGGCACAACGGAAGATCTGATTCACGCCGGCAAGGAGCTCTATAACGCATCCGTGGGTGTGTTCGACGGGCCCACGCCTCTGTCGCCCCCCATCCGCGGGCGGATGTCGAACAACGGCTGGGGTTCCTGTGCCGCCTGTCATCCCGATGGCTTGACCGACAACGTCGTGTGGATCTTCGCCGCCGGCCCGCGCCGCACCGTGTCCCAGCATCAGGACTACGATCCCGACGATCCCACCTTCCAGCGCGCCTTCAATTGGTCCGGGATCTTCGATGAGCAGGAAGATTTCGAACTGAACATCCGCGGCGTATCCGGTGGGCAGGGCATTCTGGTGGCGGCTGATGGGACTTCGCAGGATAACCCTGTGGCCGCGTTCACACCGGCCAACGCCAATCGCCGCCAACTGCGCATTCGCGGCGTCGGCGGTTGGGATGCTATCAAGGCCTACATCCAGTTCGGTGTGCGTGCGCCGCTCGCGCCGGTGGATAAGGAGGATCCGGACGTGCTTGCCGGTGAGGCTCTGTTCCGCCAGGCGAATTGC
>CALFYN010000672.1 GCA_937952345.1 uncultured Acidobacteriota bacterium | reverse complement strand
GCGCCAACGGCGCGGCCTCCGAATTGGCGCCGGAATTGTTCGCCAGGCTGGGTGCCGAGGTGATCGCGACCAGTTGCCAGCCCGATGGAAGAAACATCAACCTCGATTGCGGTGCGCTACATGTGGAGAAGCTGCGCACGAAGGTAATCGAGTCAGGTGCGCATGCTGGAGTGGCTTTTGATGGGGATGCCGATCGTGCGATCTGCGTAGCCGCTTCGGGACGCGTTGTGGACGGAGATGGCATGCTGCTGCTGATTGCCGATGCACTGCTGGCCAAGGGGCAACTTGCGGTGGAAGGCGGCGAAGCCGTGGTGGTGGCTACGGCGATGTCGAACCTGGGGCTCGAATTAGCGTTGCAGAAGCGGGGTGTGAAGTTGGTGCGTGCGGCTGTGGGCGACAAGTATGTGCTTGAAGAGATGATCCGGCTTGGCGCCCCTGTAGGTGGAGAGCAATCCGGTCACGTCATCTTTCATCGCTACGCCACTACGGGCGACGGGATGCTGACCGCCCTGCGCGTACTCGATGTCGTCTGCGAATCGGGACACAGCCTGGATGAATTGTTGCATGACCTGCGAGTCTATCCTCAGATCCTGGTCAACGTCCGCGTTCACCACAAACGCCCCATCGAAGAGCTTCCAACGGTACAAGCCCAAGTGCGGGACGCGATGCGGGCTTTTGAAGGTGCTGGACGCGTGCTGGTGCGCTTTTCCGGGACTGAGCCGTTGGCAAGGGTGATGGTGGAAGGGCCGGATCTTCCGCAAGTGAAACATCACGCACAGCGCATTGCGCAAGCCGTCGAGATGGAACTGGGCCAGGCCTAGCATTCCGAAGGTTACCCAAGGGCTGTGTTATCTTCGTTAGTGATTGACGAAATCGAAAAGTGAGACGTGTCTCACCGCTGAGGGTACTTCGATGAAGAGACGGCACTTGCTGCAACATTCCGGAACCGCTTTGGGTTTGGCGGCGTTCCACAATTTTCCATATCACCTGTATGCGAACGCTGCCAAGAAGAACGCCAGCGACCGTATCAAATTAGGCCCAATGGGCGTAGAGGTCAGCCGCCTGGCGATGGGCACAGGAACCAACGGTGTCGGGGGCAGCAGCAACCAGACCAAAAAACTCGGTTTGTCTGGCGTGTCGGATCTGTTCCGGGCGGGCTACGATAACGGCGTTACTTTCTGGGACGCGGCGGATCAATATGGTACCCACCCGCACGTCAAACAGGCGCTCCAGTCCGTTCCGCGTGAGAAGGTCACCATCCTCTCCAAGACTCACGCCTCAACCGCGGCCGAGATGAAGGCCGATCTCGACCGGTTCCGCCGCGAACTCGGCACCGACTACATCGACATCCTGCTCTTGCACTGCATGATCGACGGCAATTGGCCGGAGCGCAAGAAAGGCGCCATGGAAGTGATCGCCGAAGCGCGTGAGAAAGGCATTGTCCGCACGCATGGCACCAGTTGCCATACGCTCGAAGCATTGAAGACCGCGGCCAAGACCGATTGGGTGCAGGTGGATCTGGCGCGCATCAATCCGGCGGGTGTCGCCATGGACCATAAGGATCCGGCAGTGGTGCTGGAAGTGCTCCGCCAGATGAAGGCGGCCGGCAAAGGCATTATCGGCATGAAGATTCTGGGAGCGGGCAAGCTGCGGCACAAGCCGGACGAGTGTCTGCAGTTCGCCCTCGCACAAAACGCAGTGGATTGTTTCACCATCGGCGCGGAAAGCCGCGAGGAATTGCTCGATTTGACCCGTAAGATTCCAGCGGCCAGTGTCCGCGGCTGATGTTCTAGAGGAGGCTCAAGGGAAATGAAGAACTGGATGCGATTGGGTTTGCTGGTGGGCGGATGCGCGCTGGCGGGATTCGTCTTGAGTGGAGCCGCACAGACCAAGGGCGGAAAGAAAGGCCCTGGGATCTTGCAGCAGGAATGGGGCAAGGTGGAAGGCGGCAGCTACAGTGCTCCCATGGGAAAGCTGGGAACCAAGGGCGAAACCTGGACTGCCACCACCATGGGCGCCGCCGTGAACGGACAGGCGAATGCGGGCAGGGTGGGCACGGTCGTGGGAGAGATTCTAGACTTTTCCTGCTACATGCAGATTGGCAAGCACGGTGAAAAGCATCGCTCCTGCGCGCAGAAGTGCTTCACGGCCGGACAGCCCATCGGGTTGCTGGCGCAGGACGGCACCATGTACATGCTGATGGAAGAAGAGCACGATCCGCGGCGCGACGGCCTGACGGATTTCCGCAAGACCGCCATTGAGCACGCCGCGCACATCATGGAAGTGACCGGAACGATCTTCCAGCACGGTGGCTATCGCGCCCTCTATGTGCAGGGCTACCTGAAGAAATAAGACCAGGCTTGGGGGGATCGCATGAAAGGGTTTGTCCTTCGTTATGGAGTGGCCGCTTGCGCCGCGGTTTTGAGTTTGACAGTCGGGCTCGGGCAGCAGAACAGGAGCCCGATTCCCGTTCCGCTGGGGCTGCTTCCGGTTCAGTTCCCGAAGGACAACCCCTATTCGCCGGAGAAAGCCGAGTTGGGTAAGTTGCTGTATTACGACACGCGGCTGAGCGGCGACAACACAGTCTCCTGCGCTACGTGCCATTCGCCGCAGTTTGCCTATACCGATGGAAAGCCCGTGTCGACGGGGATCCGCGGGCAGAAGGGCGGACGTAGCGCGCCCACCGTGATCAATCGCGCCTACAGCCTGGCGCAGTTTTGGGACGGACGCGCGGCAACGCTGGAAGCTCAGGCGATTGGGCCGATCGCCAATCCCATCGAGATGGACCAGTCGCACGAATCCTGCATCAACAAGTTGCGCGGCATCGCCGGATACCGCCAGTTGTTCGCAAAGGCCTTTGGCACCGAGGAGTTCACCATCGACCATGTGGCCAAAGCGATCGCCACCTTCGAGCGTACCGTCTTGAGCGGAAATTCGCCCTATGATCGCTACAAGGCCGGCAACAAAACCGCTATGACCCCTTCGCAAATTCGGGGGATGGATGTCTATCTCAACAAAGCCAAGTGCGATCAGTGCCATGAGGGAATCAACTTCACCTCGAATGCCTATCACAACCTGGGAGTTGGGACGGATAAGCCGAACCCGGATGAAGGCCGGTTCGCGGTGACGAAGAATCCCGCGGATTGGGGTGCGTTTAAGACCCCAACCTTGCGTGATATCGCCCGGTCCGCTCCATACATGCACGATGGATCGCTGGCAACGCTGGAAGATGTTGTCGAGTTTTACGATAAGGGCGGCCTTGCGAATAAAAATCTGGATAAGACCATGAAGCCGCTCAAACTGACCGCGCAGGAGAAATCGGACCTGGTCGCGTTTCTAAAGGCGTTGAATGGGGAAGGGTGGCAGAGCATCAAGGCTCCGGCGAAGTTTCCGCAATGATGAATCAAAGGCAAGGAACCACGCGGCGAGGGTTTGCCGCCGCAATGACCGGATTGGCGCTGACCGGTAGCGCCTGCAAGCGCGAATCGAAGAGGATTATCGGCGTTGTGCCGAAGGGGCGTGCCCACCTGTTCTGGCAGTCGGTACAGGCAGGGGCTGTGGCGGCGGCTCGCGAAGACGGTGTGGAGATCAATTGGAACGGCCCGGCGACGGAGACGGATTTCAACGGGCAGTTGCAGATCGTCGAGGCGATGATCAACCGGCACGTGGATGCCATTGCGCTGGCTCCCATCGACAAGAAAGCAATGGTCAGTGTGGTGGAGCGCGCGGCGCGCGCCAATATCCCTGTCGTCATCTTCGATTCCGGCATTGATACGGAGCAATTTGTTTCCATGGTGGCCACGGATAACTACCTGGCGGGGCAAATGGCCGCTGACAGGATGGGACAGATTCTCGGCGGCAAGGGCAAGATTTTCATGGTGGCGGTGCAGCCGGGGGCTGCGTCCACCATGGCGCGCGAGCAGGGCTTCGAGGATCGCGTGAAGGAGAAGTTCGCGGATATCCAGATTGTGGATAAGCGCTACGGCATGGCGGATTTCGCCAAATCGCTCGCAGTCGCCGAGAACATGCTGACGGCATACCCGGAAGCAGCAGGCTTGTTTGCGTCGAATGAATCGAGCGCCGTCGGCGCGGCACAAGCGTTACGTGCCCGCAAGAGCAACGTAAAGATGGTGGGTTTCGATTGGAGCCAGCCGCTGTTAGACGACCTGAAGTCTGGATTGATCGATTCACTGGTGATCCAGCACCCGTTCAAAATGGGTTATGAATCGGTGAAGGCAGCGGTGGCCAAGTTGAATGGCAAGCCGGTGGAGAAGATCAACAATCTAGCTCCCCGGCTGATTACAAAGGACGATCTGGACAAGCCCGAGGTTCAGCAACAGCTCAATCCGGACTTGAAGAAGTATCTGGGTTAGCGATTAGGCGCCCGTGAGCACAGTGATTACGTTGCTCACACGCTCCCAAATCGTGCGCATGGGTCCGCCGACGACGACGGGAAAAACGCCGTACACGATTACTACGAGGAACGCACCGAGGAGTGCGTACTCGATAAAGTCCTGGCCGCTTTCATCCGCAATCAGGCGGCGCTGAAAAAGTTTCAGTCTATATGTAATACTCCGATGCATCGCAATGTGGTCTCTCCTTCTTCCATGATGCGAGCTGAGGGGTGCGGCGACAAGTTGAAAAATGACCTACAAGCGCCCGGAATTCACCTAGTACCACACCCCTTGATGGGGGGCTCCCTACGGATTGGACTGCGCCGGGATGCGCAAGATCATGAAGTTGCGTAAGGTCAGGGTCTCCGCCGTCGGAGTAGCCATCTGTCCCACGAGCTCCACCTCTATGTCTCCCGCCGGCGGACTGGCGTTTGTCCCGCCGCCAGCCAACATGGCCGTCGAGTTACCCCAACTCTGCCAGTTCCAATACAGCGATCCGCTTCCGGGTAGTACTTCCGAGCGTGCCGACATCCAGGATTCCGAACCCGACCCGCTGCGGGCCGTTAGGAAAACCGAACCCCAACTCACCGCGAAACTGAACGCCGCAGTGCTGCCTTCGTGCGATACATCGGCCCGTAGTTCGATGCGATCCCCCGGCCGCAGCAGCGCCGCTGGGATGGTGCAGCTTCCAAGCGTGGTCATAGTCGTGGCATTGGTGGCCGAACCGGCCGTTGAGCAAATGACTTGTGGCAATGGATGGCTTTGCCCGCCTTCTCGAGTCTTCCTTGCCTGATCGGTCGTATTGAACCACGTGCTGCCCGAGGATGGCGTTGCCGGATCCGAGGCCGAGCCGGTTTCCTGCCACGCTGCCCGGCCCGGTGTGCTCGATGCCTGTACCGCGGCTGTGAGCAGCGTTCCGTCGCTTTCCACCCTAGCCAGGTCTGTTGCCGATTCGTTTTGCCACCGCTGCAGCGGAGTCGTTGTCTGGTTTGCGCCGGCGCGAACGGAGACTGTGGTGACGCCATCGCCAGCCGAAGAATCATGTACGGTGAGAGTGGCCGTCGGGGTATTCACGCCGATTGCCAATCGCCGCGCGGCATTGTCCCAAAACAGTCGGCTCTGATTGTGCGACAGATTGCCCGAAGCATCCACAAAGGGTACTGCACCCGCCGGATAGCCCGTGTAAAGGCAGGCGTTCCATACGGCGTCAAATCCATTGGATGTCAGGCAACGGTTGGCCGCACCCAGCGACAATCGGGTCCATGTGGTCGGAGTGGTGCCCATGCCGACAATCAAATCCCCGCGTGCTACGGCTCCGGTGGTCGAGTCCGTGTGGGAACTGCTGAGCAGTCCATGGCCGGTTGGTGTCCGGGCATCGGTCAACCTCGGATCCTGATTCGTAACGTAGCGATTCCCGCTGGACGGTGAACCGGCAGTCCCAGCCAGCGCCGCTTTTTGGTCCTGATTCGGGTCGTTCGCGTTCGAGTGTGTCGGATAATTCAACGCCAGTTTGGATTCCTGGATGGCCGCACTCTCCGCCACGTTGACATCGGCGATGGCGCCCGCCGCGATCGACGGCGCCGGATAGTAACCGGTGAGTGCTCCGCCCGCTTGCGATCCCGTTTCGACGCCGGCTTGTCCGGCAGCACCGGGCAGGCGATAGGAAGCCGTCAAAAGGTCTCCAGTCTGCGGCACTGATCCGGAAAGAAAGCCCACGATGTTACCCGCGAGGGTAAAGTCCACCTCAACCCGCTGCAGCAGACCGTTGCGGTACAGCAGAAGGCTGGACGCAGGATCGGGGGCATTCGCCAAAGTGAACGTCGTATTCGACCCATTCACCAGGCCGGCAGGCGTTTCGTTGTCCACGAACCCCGGACCCGAGGAAACTCCGCAAGGGCCGCTGGTTCCATCCACGCGCACGCAATCCGAGGGCTCCCCCACGGCACTGTCCAGATCGCCGGCGCTGTTGATCACCGCCGCTGACGAAGGCAGATAGCCAAGGCCTTTCTTGACCCGTGCGTTCAATTCATCGGTGAGACCGGTGACGTCATTCATTGTCACCGGATCCGAACTGCCGGTTTGCTGATCCTGCGAAGGCATGGGAGGGCCAACCAGACGCACATCCTTCAGTTTGAGCGTGGCCGTGCCGGGAGGGACGCCCCAGTACTCCACGTAAAGAACCCGCCCGTTGTTGTTCACATAGCGAACCTGGTAATGAGAGCCGGAAGATGCGTTCGTGGTCGGCGCCAGGCTGACCCGAAGGGATCCATTGACGATGCGGACGGCTTTGCTGTAAGCGGCCACAGTTGTGTAGTCAGCGAGCAGGAAACTCCGCCATTCGATCAGGGCGGTTCCATCGAAACGAGTACCGTCGGCGCGGTAAATGATGTCGTCGATGGTGGTCAATTGCGGTTGCGCCGCCAGAAAAGGGGCGAGAACGATGATCGCGGCCACGGGAAGAACACCCCTGGCCCAACGGATGAAAGCATGCATTGGGAAAACCTCCTGGGAACCGCCAGGGACCGGGGAACGGCCCAGGCAGAGGGGGTGAGGATGCCCCGCTGGCTCCATCCTAGCGATAGAGGTAAGAAACAAAGGGGGAGTTTTAAGGGATCGATTGGCAGCTTTTGTTAATACAGCTAGGGTTATTGACTAATAATATTTCCGTAAACGCTGTGATCGTCAGGAGGGTGCGGGCTCGAAAAAAGGGTTATCCGAGGATGTCCAGTGTGGACTCCGTCAGTTCGTCGGCGGTTTCGATCAATTGGATGTTGGCCTGCGCGGCGTGGCGGGTCTCGATAAGGGCGACGGCCTCCGTGCTCAGGTCAATGTAGTCGTGCGGTTCGCCCGTCAGGGCGGTGGAGATCTGTGCGACTCGAGCGGCGGTCTTCTGCAAGCTGACTTCGGCACGCCGGAGCCCTTCCAGGCCAGCCTGTCGGATATCCATGCTCATCTCCTTATGACAGCCTCATCGGTCGACCGCGCCAAAACATTAGAAAAACTTTATGGTAATTTTCCCGCCCCCGCCGTCGTCGTAATAGGAAAGCAGTTCCACCCCCGTGTAAGGAATTGTTAAGCTTCAGGCCTAAGTTCGAGGAGGTTGGTACTTTGCGTGCTAGTATCCCAATTGTGAGTAAGAATTTTTCCAGGTTTTTCGCGCAGTTCGCAAGGCTGCTCGCACTGTGTACCTTCGCCCTTGGTGGTCTGCTTCAAGCCCAGGTCTGGTTGGAGTTCGTTCCCGCCGATAACCCCAAATCGATCCCCGCCCTTATCGATTCCAATACCGCTACCTTTTGGAGAGACGGACTGCTCCACGTCTACAGTTCCACCAGCCACCCCGTTCTCAACGTCTTCGACAAAGACCTCAACTTGATCAGCAGCACTTCGGTTTATGTGGATTCGGATCGCCATTTCCCAATGTGGATCGAATCCGTGTACCAACATGAAAATGGAAGGCTCTATGCCTGGTACCACCACGAAGTCCTCGATCTTTGTCCTGATTCCAGTTACACCGCGCCGGAGATCGGTGCATTGGTTTCCACCGACGGCGGCCGCACCTTCCGTGACCTCGGTATCGTCATGCGGTCCGGAGACCCCATCAACTGTTCCGCCGAAAACGGCTACTTCGCCAGCGGACACGGCGATTTCTCCGTTATCGTAGATCAGAACAAGGAGTGGGTCTACTTTCTCTTTGGCTCATACGGGGGGGATGTCACCGGTCAAGGGGTTTCGATCGCGCGCATGCATTTCAGCTTTCTCAGCCAGCCTGTCGGAACCGTCTGGAAATATTTCCAGGGCGATTGGTCCGAGCCTGGGCTATATGGACGCACCTCACCCGTGTTTCCCGCCAGCGTCAGTTGGGCCGACCGCGAAACGGACGCGTTTTGGGGACCTTCCATCCACTGGAATACGTATCTTCAAACCTACGTGGTCCTGCTCAATCGCTCCTGCTGCGACACGGATTGGCCGCAGGAAGGCGTCTATCTGACGATGAACGCTGACCTTAGCGATCCAGCCGGTTGGACCGAACCGATCCGGATCATCGAGGGCGGTGATTGGTACCCGTGGTTTCTCGGCGCCGAAGAAGGCGAAACCAGTTCTTCGGCTGGCCAGAGAACACACCTGTTCCTCCGCCAGAATTCCGAATATGATGTCTACTTTCGCCTGCTGAGTGATATCCCCCAGCCTGAGGATCCCGTCGAGGGTGAGGACGGGCCGGAGATCACGGTTCCAACCAATTGGATTATTGTTCCCGGTTCTGAAAAATTTACCAATCCAGGATCGATTCCCAACGGCAACTTAAAAGTGGTGCCGTAGTTCCCTGAACTCTTCTAGTTGTAGGAGATTGTCTCTGCACGGAACCGGTTCCCTCTCCAGATGCCACGTCCGGGGGTGGGGGACATAGACAGCCCGCAATCCGGCGGCCAGTGCCGGATTGATGTCCGACTTCGGCGAGTTGCCGATCATCCAACTGCACTCCGCATCCAGTTCGAATTCACGGACCACGCGGGAGTAGGACACCCGGTCCTTCTCCCGCAGCACAACAACCTCCCGGAAGTAGATCCCCAAACCCGATGCTTCCACCTTGTTGCGCTGCTCTTCCTCATCCCCTTTGGTCACCAACAGCAGGTCATGGCGTCCGGCCAGATAACTCAGAGTTTCAGGAACTTGGTCAATGATCTCGAGTGGATGCGCAAGGATCTCTCTGGCGATTCCCGTGATGAACTCCGCATCCGCGGGCTGGATTTCCCGCTCCACAAGGTGGTGATAGCATTCCACCATGTTTCTCCCGAAGTTTGCCGCCCCGTACCCGTTCAGCCGGATATTTACCAGTTCGATCTCGTCCAGCGCGGCACGCACCTGTTCGCGAGTCAGCGTCGAGTGAGCCAGGAAGTCGCAGAAGGCGTGAAACGCGCGCTCGAAGTAGATGTTGTTCTCCCAAAGCGTGTCATCCGCGTCGATGAGCAGGTGTTGGCCACTGCGCTTCATTCGCTGACCGGAATATGCTTGCTGTGGCCGTTCAACGGGGCTCGTTCGCGGACCGCTTCGGCATGGCGGAACCGGTTCACATGATGCGGCAGGTAGCTGGCCAGCCGCTCCAGGCGTTGTTGTTCGCTGCGCATCATGAGAAGCTGCTGCCGCATGTCGGAATCGGACATGATTTGCGCCAGTTGAAAGCTAAGCTGCGGATCGTCCCAATCCGGCTCGAAATCGAGCGTCTGCTTCGTGTCCCGGCATACCGCCCGGAACGAAGCGGCAACCTGACGAGCCAATTCTCCCCGCCCTGGGCTGTCATCGGAGTCATCGAAGTAGCGCACCTTGCCTTGCAGATATTCCTCCCCCTCCACCAGTTCCAGAATCTCGAATCTGCGCCGGCCGCGCGATACGATATCCAGCCTGCCATCCGGGTAACGGTTCTGCACCGATTCCACAGCCGCCGAGCAGCCTCCTTTGGAAATGCCCGCATCTTTTGCCAATACCACCCCGAACTCGTTTTGCAACGTGATGGCATTTCCAATCATCTTCTTGTAGCGTTCCTCGAAGATGTGCAACGGAAGCGGCGTGCGTGGAAAAAGCACCAGCGGCAGCGGGAATAGAGGCAGCACCTCGGCGTGCATGTTACTATTATGGCTTTCTTGCCAGGGCCGTAAGCAATGCAATTATCTGAAAAAGTGGTGATGGTCACGGGAGCCTCGGAGGGGATTGGGGCAGCCTGCGCCCATGTATTGCGGGAACGCGGCGCCAGAGTCGCGCTCGTAGCCAGAAATACTGAGAAACTCCGCGCGAACGCCGGGCCGCGGGATTTGCCCCTTCCCGGCGACATAACCAATCCCGCCGACCGGGCGCGCGTAGTGG
>CALFYN010000671.1 GCA_937952345.1 uncultured Acidobacteriota bacterium | reverse complement strand
AATGAAGCTCTCGGGACTGATGCCGCCCGAAGTCGAAGATGCCGCCATCAATAAATACGTAGCGGACATCACCCGCAAGATCGCCGCCCGATCTGACCTCCGCGTACCCGCCAAAGTGACAGTCCTCAATTCGAAGGAAGTCAACGCCTTCGCGCTGCCCGGAGGCTTCCTCTTCATCCAGCGCGGACTGCTCGAAGCCGTCGAGGACGAATCGCAACTGGCCGGAGTCATCTCCCACGAACTCGCCCATGCCGCCGCCCGTCACGGCCACAAGCTGATGCGCAGAGCCACCATCGCCTCCATCTTCTACCAGGCCGCGCAAGTGGCCGCCATGGTTCTCACCGGCGGAGTCGCCGGCATTGGAACCTACTACGCCCTGCAATACGGCTTCTACGGACTGGGGTTGCTCCTCAGTCTGGATCTGCTCGGCGTCAGCCGTGATTTCGAACTCGAAGCCGACCAGCTAGGAGTGCAATACGCCTGGAACGCCGGATACGATCCCTCCGGCTTCACCCGCTTCTTCGACCGCATGGCAACCAGAGAGGGCTACGTCAACGGAGCCAGTTGGTTCCGCACCCACCCGCCCTTCTACAAGCGCATGACCGACACCCAGCGCGAAATCATGTTTCTCCCCAAAAAGGAGCAACTCATCCGCCAGACCAGCGCTTTCGAACACATGAAATCCGCCCTCGTTGCCGTCACCGCAAAGGCGCAGGACGAGGAAAAGGAAAAGCCCAGTCTGCTCGCCCCCGAACAGGATTGCCCGCCCGTCGACCTGATCGAGTACAAACCCGGTCAAAGGATAGAGAGGATATGCCCGCTGCCACAAATCGCAAGCCGCTGACGGCATTGCTCAGCCGGATTCTTCCCGTCACCCTGGCCGCCGTCACAATGCTCGCCTACGCCGCGTCGAAGCCGGCGCGCACGACACAGCAGCCCGTCTCCCTATACGTCACCGTCGAAAAGGACGGGGGCCTCGTCTCCGGACTGACCGAGCGCAACTTCCGCCTCTATGAGGATGGCGAGCACCGCGCCTTCGAACTCGCCACGCCCGAAGCCCCCTCCTTGGTGGCGCTTCTGGTCGAGCACAGCCGCGGTTCCTGGATCTATTGGAACGACATTCAGTCCGCCATGCTCGGCTTCATGCACGAATTCCCCGAAGGGCCCTGGTACGCCTTAGCCACCTTCGACAACACCCTGAAGGTGCACGTCGATTTCACCAAACGGCACGGCAGAATCCTCCAGAGCTTTCAGGATCTCGGCCAACCCTTCCGCGACGACGTGAACACCTACGACGCCGTCGTCGAAATGCTCGACAAGATGGACCGCCTGCCCGGACGGCGCATCCTCATCCTCATCGGATCCGGCATCGACACCTTCAGCGCTCACACTTTGGACGAAGTGCAACAACGCGCCGAAGAAGTGAATGCAGTCATATTCGGCGTCGCCGCGGGATCGGCCCTGCGCGGTCAGTATGAACCCTACATGGGTTCTTCCACACGGCTCACCCTGCTGCAGGCCGAAGCGTTCCATAGGATGCTGGCCGAAACCACCGGCGGCGAAAGCTGGGCGCCCCGCTTTGAGAGCGCATTTCGCGATGTCATGAAGGGCATCGTACAGACCCTCGCGCATCAGTACCGGCTCGTGTATTCACCCCGTCCGGCCCGAACACCCGAGTTGCGAAAGATCGAGGTGCAGGCCTTCCAAGTGACAGATGACCGGCGGGAAGATTTCAAAGTCCGCGTCAGAAAACGACTGCGGCAATAGCATAAGGAGAACAGCATGAAAGGCGAAATGATTTCCATCCGGCGCCGTGTGGCGCTGGTCTGGCTTGTGGTAACCATGTGCACGGGCGCGATGGCAGGAACCTTCGTTGCAGCGATGCTGCCCGCGCGAACCCCCGAGGGGCCGCTGTTTCAGATCGCCGCAAGCAAGCCGCTGATCGCCACGGCAGGCCTCGCCGAGGGATTCCGGCCCGTGGTCAAACAAGCCCTGCCCGCGGTTGTGAACATTTCCACCAAGCGCGTCGTCAAAACCCAGGAAACCAGTTCCCCCTTCTTCCAGAACCCGATGTTCCGCGAGTTCTTCGGCCCATTCGACATGCCCCGCGAACGAAGAGAGAACAGCCTCGGCTCCGGTGTCCTGGTCAGCCCCGAAGGCTATTTGTTGACGAACGACCACGTCATCCGCGAGGCCTCCGAGATCGTCGTCACACTCTCCGATGGCAGGGAATTCAAGGCAAAGGTGGTAGGCACCGACTCGAAAACCGATATCGCCGTACTCAAGATCGATGCGAAGAACCTCCCCGTCCTCAAACTCGGAGATTCCTCCGCGATGGACGTCGGTGACATCGTCCTCGCGATGGGCAACCCCTTCGGCATCGGCCAGACTGTAACCCTCGGCATCGTCAGCGCCACCAGCCGTGGCGGCCTCGGCATCGAGGACTACGAAGACTTCATCCAGACCGATGCCGCCATCAACCCCGGCAACTCCGGAGGCGCCCTCGTGAATGTCCGCGGCGAACTCATCGGCATCAACACAGCCATCCTCTCCAGAGCCGGTGGCAACCAGGGCATCGGCTTTGCCGTGCCCTCCAACATGGCCCGCGACGTCATGGAGCAGATTCTCCGATCCGGCAAAGTGGTGCGCGGCTGGCTGGGCGTGTCCATCCAACCATTGAATCCCGCCATGGCCAAAGCCTTCGGACTTGCCGATGCGAAAGGCGCTCTCGTCAGCGATGTCATGGCCGGCAGC
>CALFYN010000670.1 GCA_937952345.1 uncultured Acidobacteriota bacterium | reverse complement strand
GCGGACGTGGCGTTTGCGGCTGACCCTGGAGGGCAAGCCCTTGCGTGAAATGCGCTATGACGAGTTGCTTTCCCTGCCACGTGTGGACAGATACGTAACGATGCGGTGCGTGAGCAACACATTGCAGTCCGATTTGATGGGAACTGCATGGTGGAGCGGCATACGGCTTACCCAGATCGTCGACCGCAACACATTGCCAACGGGCATGGTGGAGGTTGCGGTTGTTGGGATCGACGGACATGGGGACAGCCTACCGATGGAGTATGCGTTTTCCGATGAGACTCTGTTCGCAGTGGGCATGAACGGCAATACACTGAACCGCACACACGGGTTTCCCATACGGATGCTGGCACCTAAGTACTATGGCTTCAAGAGCGTGAAATGGATCAGTGAAATCCGCTTCACGGCAACGCCATATTTTGGAACATGGCCGAAGATGGGCTATACGAAGGAACCCGTGATCCACACTTGCTCACACATCGACCGGATCTTACCTTCGGAGGGCGGTCTGTTGGTGGGCGGGGTGTCTTTCGCCGGCAGCCGCGGTATCCGTGCTGTTCGTCTGCGGGCGGATAGCGGGGAATGGATTGCGGCTGAATTGGAGAAGCCACTTTCCGGTTACACTTGGACCCGCTGGCGTGCTCTAATTCCTGTTAGGATCGCAACAACAGTTGAAGCGCAGGCGCAGGACGGCCTGGGGAACTGGCAGGCGGGGCAGGAAACCCCGCTATTCCCTAATGGCGTTGCTGGGCCGACGGTCCGCAGAGTGTCCCTGTGAGTTCTTTCTATCTATTCGCCCTTCTGCAAACCTGGCATGAATTGAACTTCAACCTTGGAAATCCCGAGGATGTGGAGGCCATTCCATGGAGCGTGCCGGTGAGCGTTGTCGTGACCATTGGAATCGTATTCTTTCTATACAAAAGCCGCCGCAATTACATGGCCCTACCGGAGCTTGCGGTTTCGAACGACCCCTCCGCGCCGGATGTAACCGTGGTCATCCCCGCGCGCAATGAAGAGAGGCGCATCGCGAAATGCGTGAAGAGTTTCCCTGGGACAAGGGTTATTGTTGTCGATGACGCGTCCACGGATCGGACGGCGGAATTGGCGCGCGCGGCGGGCGCGGAGGTGATCGAGGCTCCCCCCCTGCTCAGCGGGGTGATGGGCAAGCCCAACGCCTTATGGGCGGGAGCGCAACTGGCTACTACCACGTACATTCTCTTCGTCGACGCGGACACGACATTCTCGCCACGGTTCCTCGCCTCCGCCGTGAAGCACGCCGATGACGGACAACTGATTCTCACGAGCGCATTTCTGAGGCAGAAGTACGGTTCCATAGCCGAACACATGTTGATGCCATACGCATTCGCACTGTACTTTTGTGGAGTCAATGCGAAGAACGTGCAGAATTTTCTGAAACCGGAAACGCTGGCTAATGGCCAATGCATGCTCTTCCTGCGAACGGCTTACGAGTTCTTTGGCGGGCACAAATCCGTGCAGTCGAGCGTAATCGAGGATGTCGCCATTGCGCAAAAGGTGAAGCGGCACCGCATGCGGTTACAGATCCTGCGAGCCGAGCACTTGGGGAGTGTACGGATGTATGAATCGTTGGGTGACATCTGGAGGGGCTTTCAGAAAAACTCTTTCCGCTTCCTGCGCGAGAACAAAAAGACGGGTATGCATGTGATGCTGGCATCGATTCTGCTGACCAGCATTTTGCCCGTGACCGGGTGGCTGATCTGGGAGCAGCAATGGCCGTTCGCCATCCCGATGTGGCTGGCGACGCTTTTCATGCTGCGCCCCTGGTACGGAGGGATCGGCAAAGCCTTGCTGGCGTATCCTGCCATCTACGTGTTCCAATGCATCGCTTTGCACGGGATGCTGACGTCGATGTTCGGCCTGAAGTCTGAGTGGAAAGGCCGCCAGGTCTAGCAAGCCGATCTGATGCCCCTCTATTACGGAGCACCGTGGCGAGCCATCTACCGGATGTGGCCGGCAATCGCCCGTGGGGGCCGCTATTCGGTGGATGAGTTCAGCCGTGAGGTGGTGGAGTTGATGCATCCGCCGCCGCGGTGCGAAGGTGTCCAAAACATTCCGGTCCATCCTCGTTTTTTGCTGTGCGCCAATCACTATCAGCGGAAAGGGATGTGGATTGTGCATCCGGCCTCGGCGATCACACAGGCCATCCTCGCGCGGCGTGGCGCATCGGAGGCACCGGTTCGATGGGTAGTCACCGCGAACTGGCCCAAGTGGCGAATCGGCCCATGGCAGATCGCCTCGCCCGGCGATTGGTTGTTGCCGCGTGTTGCCCATGCGCTGCATTGTTATCCGGTGTCCTTCGCGGGAGCGAACCCCGCCTACACAGCCCGCTCGTTGCGGCGTCTCCTGCAGGACACACGAACGATGACCGCGCCTATCGGGTTATTTCCCGAAGGGGTAGCCGGGGCGGCCGGTCAAATCGGCGCGGCGCTGCCGGGAGTGGATCGTCTGATCCAATTGCTGGCCCGTCAAGGCTTGCCAGTGCTACCGGTGCGCATCCATGAAGAAGACCGGCTGGTGCTTCATTTCGGATCGCTCATCGAGTCTGGAGAACTTCTTCAGGCTTCCGATGCGGCCCACTTGGTTATGAGGCGGATTGCGGACCTGCCCTAGGTGCTGTTAGCCTGACACTGAATTATCCCCAGAGGAGGGTATATGACCCGAGGCAAGTTTCTACTGGCTGCCGCCGCATCGGCTGCCGGTCTTTCTGCCCAGAGCGCCCCGCCCAAGACCCATCTGAAGGTCGGCGACACGGCGCCTGATTTCACATTGCCTTCCACCAGTGGGAAGCCGGTCACTCTATCCAGCTTCCGCG
>CALFYN010000669.1 GCA_937952345.1 uncultured Acidobacteriota bacterium | reverse complement strand
TCTATTTCCGCGCGGGCCAAGAAGATTTTCGCCAGCGCGGCGAGCGATCGGGACAAAGTGGTGGCACAATTCCGCGATGTGGCTTCGATGGAAGGCAATGTGGAGCGCGGGAAGACGGCGTTCGAAGAAGCTTGCGCACGGTGCCATACACCGCGCCGGAAAGGTGGACGCGTGGGGCCGGATTTGTCGGGTGTGAACAACAAATCGAAGGAAGAATTGCTGGAGGCGATTCTGAATCCCAGCCGCGCGATTGAGCCACGATTCGTGAATTATGTGGTGACGGCCAAGGACGGCCAGATGTACGATGGCGTGCTGGCGAGCGAGACGCCGGGGGCGATTACGCTACGCGGGGGCTCGGAGGACGATGTCACCATTCTGCGCTCGAATATACAAGAGATTCGCGCGTCGGCGATTTCGCTGATGCCGGAAGACATCGAAAAAACGCTGAACAAACAGCAACTGGCGGATGTGATCGCGTTTTTGCGGGCGGGGCTTTAGGGTCCGGCGGGCGCGGCCAGCAGCATCCAGTTTTCGCCGAAGCGCCACTGCTTCTCGAAATCTTCCCGCTTCATGGTGCGCGGTTTGCGGCGGGCCGGATCCTGCACCCATGCGTGGCGTTCTTCGATGCCGGTGACCACCACGAAGTGCAGTTCGCCTTCCGCTTTCTTGCGTAGGCCGACAATCGCGGGACGCCCTTTCGCGGTGTGGGCCGCCAGGTCGTTCCACTCGGCATGCAAGGTGAAAGCTCGGAGGCCCAGTTCTTCGAGGAACGACTTCATGCCGCTCAGCGCGATGCCTCCGCGTGAGGGGTCGTAGAGCCGTTGGTAGATCTCAGCGGAAGAAGGCACAGCGCCGAGGCGCGGCTGCCAGTAGTGGGCGACCATGGCCACACTGGCCGCTCCGCATCCGTTCTTCTGTTGAGGAAAGAACGGCACATGGAGCGCCATGGCAACCAACAACCAGGATGTCATTTCGCAATCAGCACCACGACGGCGGCCGCCAGGGCGATGACTATATAGGTAAGGTGCAGGTTGGAGAGCGCTCCGCCCGTCACTTCCGGCGCCGGCGCCTCTTCGCGCTGCGATAGCTCAGCCAGTTCGGATTCATCGAAGCTTTCGCCGGGAAGCGGCGTGGGGTTCTCCGATACGACGCGTGTGGCAGCTTTGGTTTCCTGCTCGGCGGCGGAGGCTCCGCTGAGCGACAATCCAACACAAAGCACAGTGGCCAACAAACGAGATCTCATAGCACTCCTCTATGGAAGGTTCTTTTTTACGGGGAGTGTTGCTACCAGTCTACCAGCCTCTCCGGGCTATCGTAAGATCGACTGAAATGCTTCGCTTGCTCGTTCTCGTTTGCTGGCTTGCCGCCGTTTCACAGGGTGCGGAGGATGTGCGCCGGCCATTTCCCGGTGTCACACACATTGTTCGCAGCGATACGGCGCCGCGGGCTTTTCGCATGCATGTGGTGCGAATCGAACTGGGCACGTCGGGATTGCGGTTCAAGGTATCGCCACCGGGAGGGCGGCGCGAAGCGGTACGTCAAACGACGCTCGATTTTCTCATCGCGGAGAAGGCGCAGATCGCCGTCAACCTCCACTTTTTCCTTCCGTTTCCGTCGTCTGATCCAGACGCGAACCTCATTGGTCTGGCGGTATCGGAAGGCACGCTGTACTCGGGCTTTGAAACGCCGGAGCAATCCTATGCGATTGTCGCCGATGCTCCAGCCATCCATTTGGACCGCGACAATCGGGCGTCGGTGATCACACGCGAGAGCGCCTCGGCGGCGGCGCTATGGAACGCGTTCGCGGGGTCGGCGCAGATCATCACAAACGGCAGGCCGAGTATTCCCGTGTACCGGGACGAGCGGCACCCCGATGGCCAATTGATTCCGGGAGGCCCTGCGCCGTATTCCAATGCAAGGTCGTGGTATGCGGCGGCGAACGCGCGCACGATTGCCGGGTTGTCTCGTGACAACGGCACGCTGTTTCTGGTCACCCTCGATCGAGCAGGCGCGAGTTTGGGGCTTTCTTTGTATGAAGCCGCGGAGATTCTGGTGCGCGACTACGGAGTACACAACGCCATCAATCTGGATGGAGGTGGATCGACGACGCTCGCCATGCAGGATCCCGGCACGGGGGAACGGCTGATCGTCAACATGCCATCGGGCGGCACAGCGCGCAGCGTGGCCAGCAGTCTTGCGGTGTTCGTGCCGCTCGACACAACGCCTCCTGCGCGAAATGCGGAAACGCCGCGGCCGATTTCGGTGCGTATCGCGCGTTAATGCGGCGATTGTACACGAAAGGCGAATCTGTCAGACTGTCAGCCATGACAAACGGGCAGGAGTCGAGCGGCGGCCTCCGCGCCAGGTACCTTCCGTACATCTATTTCCTGCGGTTCCCGTTGCTGGGTGCGGCGTTGTTTGGGGCGTTTGGGCCGCTGGCATTTTTCGCGGTTCCGGCGCTGCTGCGGGGGATTTTCGATATCGACGCGTGGGCACTGGCAGGTGCGGTGCTATTGACCGTGGTGGCCGTGTTTTCTTTTATTCTGCCGACGATGCTGGTGCTGGAAAACGGGAATGCGCGATTCTTCGCCACGAAGCTGGAAAATCAGCAAGTTGTTTATGACTACTGCGGGCAATCCCTGACACGATTGGGCCGCCGGTTTCTGCGTTTCTACGTGGCGTGCGGATTGGCGCTGATTTCGTTTGCCGTGGTGGGGTGCTATCAGCATTCGGGGTGGATCGCGGTGGGGTTGGGGCTTGGCGCGGGTCTGGCGATGAGCACTGCGACGCTGTGGTTGTTCCCGAAGGTTTGGGGCGTATTCGATGAAAGGATTCAGCGTGGGTTGGCGCC
>CALFYN010000668.1 GCA_937952345.1 uncultured Acidobacteriota bacterium | reverse complement strand
AAATCTGTACGCAATATGCCCAGAAAGGCATGTTCAACATCTTTCTTACCGTTTTCTTCTCCACTCTCGCATTCGCATTCGTGGAGCCCTACTTCTTCATCGGCTACCTTGTTTCCATTGCCTTGTTCGGTTTGTATCAGGCGATTTTTATGGCGAACGCCGGTGGGGCCTGGGATAACGCCAAGAAGATCGTGGAGACCGAACTCAAAGCCAAAGGCACTGATCTGCATGCGGCTACGGTGGTCGGCGACACGGTTGGCGATCCGTTCAAGGATACCTCCTCGGTGGCTATGAACCCGATCATCAAGTTCACCACCCTCTTCGGTCTTCTCGCCGTGGAACTGGCTGTCTCGCTAACCGCCGAGCAGGGGCCTGGATTGAGCCATGCTCTGGCGATTGCGTTCCTTGCCGTGAGCATGTTCTTCGTGTACCGCAGTTTCTACGGGATGCGAATCGAGAAGTAGAATATCCCATCAGGGCCATTGGGATACAATGGCCCTGATGCATCGCCGTGATTTGTTGCTTCTGCTGGGCGCCGCCGCGCCCGGGTTCTCCGCTCTCGAGTCGCCGAAGATTCCGCTAGGTGTCACCACCGATGAAATCGACGACGATATCGCCATAGCCTCGCGGTTTCTCCAGGAATTCGGGCTTCGATTCGCTGAAGTGCGAACGATTTGGGGGGAATACAACACCGCGCAGCCGCTCGATAAGATCCGCGAGTGCAAGTCGATCTTCGACGGGCACGGTATCCGCACGTCGGTGCTGGGAACGGCATTCTTCAAAATTCCTCTGCCGCCGGACACCCCTCAGGGCCGCGCTGTACTGGACAATCAGTGGTCACTGCTCGATGGAGCGATGGAGCGGGCGAAGATCCTCGGTACGGACACGATTCGCACCTTCGCTTTCACATACGAGAAAGGGTATACGCCTTCGGACACGGATTACGAGCGGATCTATGAGTTGGAGCGCGAATCCGCTCGCAGAGCCAAGGCGCGCGGGTTCCGCCTCGCCATTGAGAATGTCGGCGGCAGTTACGTGTCCACCGGCGCCGAAGCTGCCCGCCTGCTGCGGCATGTGAAGGAAGACAATATCGGTTTGACATGGGATCCCAACAATGCCGGCGCCTCCGGGGAAACCAGCTTTCCCGATGGCTACGCAACGCTCGATCCGGCGCGAATCATGCATGTGCACCTTCGTGATTTTCGCTACCGGGACGGCAAAGGCGAATGGACCGCGGTCGGCGAGGGGCAAATGGACAATCTCAGCCAGATCCGAGCTTTGTTGCGCGACGGCTACAAGGGCTCGTACACGCTCGAGACGCACTACAAGAGTCCGCTCGGCAAGGCGCATGCCAGCCGCACCAGCCTCACGGCCCTGCTCAAAGTGATCGCCTCCGTCTGATTCTCACGCATTCGCTCGCAGGAATGAAATCAGGCGGTTGCTGACCGCCTCGGGTTGCTCCTGCTGCACCCAATGTCCGGCGCCTGGAATCAGGTGGACGCCTTGAAACTTCGTGCAGGCTTTGCTCTGCATCGCATCGAGCGCCCCAGGACGCTGGTGTATTCCCCAATCGCTTGCGCCGGCGACGA
>CALFYN010000667.1 GCA_937952345.1 uncultured Acidobacteriota bacterium | reverse complement strand
CAGCGGCTTTCCGCTCAGCTTCCGCACAATCTCGCCCAACAGAATGAAATTGATGTCCGAATAAATAAACCGCTCGCCGGGTTTCGCCACCGGCTTGTCGATCAGTGCCTTCCTGATCCCGAGTTCGTACCCGCTCCACACCGGCACGAGATCCAGATCCGGCCGCAAGCCCGAAAAATGTGTCAGCAAATGCCTGATTGTAATGTCGGTGTTGCCGTTCTGAAATCCCGGCAGATATGCACTCACCTTGTCCGACAGCCGGATCTTGCCCTGTTCGAACAGCTTCATCACCGATGCCGTCGTGGCCACCACCTTCGTCAGCGACGCGGCATCGAAAATCGTATCCAACGTCATCGGCTCTTTCGCCGGCACCAGCACCCGGTTCCCATACGCCTTCCGGTGCAGAATTTTCCCCTTGCTCCATACCAGCGCCACCGCGCCCGGAGCCTGATCCTGTTCAATCGCCTCCGCAATCACCCGATCCAAATCGGCTGATCCCGCAAACGTCTCCTGCCCGGGCAACGCCGCCGCCAGCAGCACCAGCAAACCCAGAACCTTCATGCCATCCTCCGCGCCAGCTCTTCCAGTTTTCCCGCCAGCTCCACGTCACGTTTCGTGATCCCTCCCGAATCATGCGTCCACAAATCGATCTCCACCCGGTTCCACACATTGAACCACTCCGGGTGGTGATTCATCGCTTCGATGGCCACCGCGGCGGCAGCCATGAATCCGAACGCATGCACGAAATCCGGAAACCGGTATTCGCGGTGCAGTTTGCCTTCTGTTTCGCTCCAGCCGGGCAGTGCGGCCAGCGCGGCTTCGATTTCCGCGGCGGTCAGTTTCCTTGCTCTTTCCATTTGTTCCTACAATACCAACATGCCCGCACTCCTTCTGAGCTTCCTCCTCCTGGGTATCCCTCTTGCCGCACAGCGCGCGCCCGGCAACGACTTCATCCATCGCGATCATCTGAAGGCCGACATGCAATTCCTCGCCGGCGACGGCATGCGCGGACGCCTCACCGGCAGCGCCGAATACAACCTCGCCGCCGATTGGATCGAATCGCGCTTTGCCCGCATGGGCCTCGAACCCGTCTCCGGCAGTTCCTTCTTCCACCGCTTCGATCTCATCGTCTCCCGCCTCGCCGATGGCAATTCACTCGAAATCGGCGCCGGCGATTCGCGCCGCCAGGGCCGTCTTCGCGAGGATTTCTACCCGCTCATCTTCAGCCCCGATGCCGTCGCCAAGGCCCCTGTCAAATTCATCGGCTACGGTATCGAAGCCCCGCAACTCGCATGGAACGACTATCCCGAGCCCAACGCCGTCCACGGCGCCATCGTGCTCATTCTCGATGGCGAACCCGGCGCCAACGACCCCAAGAGCCGCTTCGACGGCGTCGTCAGTTCGGAAAACTCCAACCCCATCCGCAAGGTTCTCTGGGCGCAAGCCCACGGAGCCGACGGCGTCCTCATCGTCAATCCCTCGCACCGCGAAACCACCCGCGATCCATTCCCCGCCGCCGCCCGTTCCATCTGGCCGGACCGTCCGCCACACCTCGAACGTTTCACCCTCGCCGCCTATGCCAACCGCATCCGCATTCCCGCGGCGCAAATCTCCCCTGCGCTCGCCGAAATGCTCACCGGCAAGTCACTCGCCGATCTGCGCCAACAGGCCGAAGCCGCCCCCTGGAAAGCTCCCCTCCGCGCCGTTCATCCCGCCTCGTTTCGCGTCGCTCTCGACCGTACCATCGTCCCGGACCGCAACGTCGTCGGCATGATTCGCGGCTCCGACCCCGCTCTCAAAAACGAAGCCATCATCATCTCCGGCCACTACGACCACAACGGCGCAACCCGCGAACAGCTCTTCGCCGGTGCCGACGACAACGCCTCCGGAGCCATCGCCACCATCGAAATCGCCGAAGCCTACATGCAGGCTGCCGCCAAAGGACAGAAGCCGAAGCGCACCGTCATCTTCGCCTCCTGGGGTTCGGAAGAGCGCTGCTGCGGTCCGCTCCTCGGAGCCTGGGCCTGGGTCGAAGACCAGGTCTGGCCGCTCGAAAAAACCGTCGCCGTGCTCAACATGGACATGATCGGCCGCAGCGAGGAAGTGCCGCCCAACGGCGGCTCCCGCTTCAACGGACTCTCCCCCCAAACCGCCGCCCAAAACGCCAACAACGTCAACCTCATCGGCACCAGCTATTCCCCCGACCTCAGCAAAGCCGCCGGTGACGCCAATCTGTTTGATCTCGGCCTGCTCCGCCGCTACGACAACAGCCGTTCCAACCACCTCCGCCGCAGCGACCAGTGGCCTTTCCTCAACCGCGGCGTCCCCGCCCTCTGGTTCCACACCGGACTCCACCCCGACTACCACACCCAGTACGACCGCCCCGACCGCATCGATTACCCGAAAATGGAGCGCATTACTAGGCTTGTCCACCAACTAAGCTGGAATCTCGCCAATTCCGCCACCCGGCCGAAAATGGCCCAACCCCGCATCATCCCCCAGGAACCGTAAGGCGGGACCAATACCGCCAGACCAGCCACCACTTACCGAAGACCAATATTGGCGGGACTTTGACATCATCCGCAATGATGTCGCCGCTGCAATCATCTACTTCCACACTCATCGAACTCTGCACCGCATAGCCGCCTGCGACAGCGAGATAGCTCAGAAGTTGAACCGAAGGCCGGACTTTTGGAACATTACTTCGTCCAGCCTGCATGTCAACCTGTTCATCATTTTGTCCCGTATCCTTGACTCTGATGAAAAGAGCTGCTCCATTCACAGACTTCTCGGTTCGACGATCGCTAACCCGGAGTTCTTCAGTAAGCAAGCCCTTCGGGCACGCAAACTCCGCAGTTCTGAACCAGGCCCCCCACGGTTTGATATTGATCCGCAGGAAAGGGCGTGGGAACCCAGCGCAAGCGACTTGCGCAAGCTTAAGAAGGCCCTCGCTCCGCACAGAGCGAAATTCAGGACTATCTACCAGCCGATCCGCAACCGTATTGCGCATCGGTCCAGCGACCTGCGGGACGTCGACTCACGCTACGAAAAAGCTAGGAAATCGGGCATCGACGAAATCCTCTGTTTCCTGTACAACCTCCTCAGGGCTATCGAAGAAATGGCTGGCAATGGGAGGCCGCCAGATCTCAGTGGTGACAATTACGGATATTCCAAGCGAGTTGCCGAGATTGGCGCGGATACTGAGGAGTTACTACTATCCCTGAAATGAAAGTGTTGGGCCGCGCCAAGCGACCGGTCAAGACGCAATCTCCTCGACATTGCCAGGCGATACAATGCGATCATGTCGAGGCAGTTGGACGCCGTTTACGAGCACGGGGTCTTCCGCCCGCTCAAGCCGCTTGCGCTGCCCGAACACCAACATGTGCGCCTGACCATCGAAGAGACGCCCGGCTCCCCATCGCCGGATGAACCTTCGCCGTCCGTCGACCGGCGCGCCGAACTGGAGTAGCTCGCCAAGGAGTCGGCGCCGTACGCCGGTCAAGGGTCGCACTCGACGGAAATCGGCTGGTGGCTCACGGTTTCACACTCGCGTCGGTCAGCGAAGCCGCCCGCGCTGCTGAAGTTGCCCAGCCGTTC
>CALFYN010000666.1 GCA_937952345.1 uncultured Acidobacteriota bacterium | reverse complement strand
GGGGCTACCAGGGCTGGGCCAACCTCGCCCCCATGGTCGGCGAAATCCGCGAACCAGGCCGCAACATCCCCCGCGCATTTCTCCTCGCCACTCTGATCGTTGGCGCCGTCTACGTCTTCGCCAACGCATCCTATTTCTTCGCCCTCACCCCCACGCAGATCGCCAGCGTGCCGCTCTCCTCCTCCGTCGCCACCGAAGCCATGCGCAAGTTCCTCGGCGATGCCGCCGTCCGCGCCGTGGCCGCCTGCCTCACCGTCTCCTCGCTCGGCGCGCTCTACGCCGGAATCACCACCACCATGCGCATCCCCTACGCCATGTCGTCCGATGGCCTCTTCTTCCGCTGGTTCGCCGCCCTCTCCCCCCACACCAGCGTCCCCGTCCGCGCAGCCCTCCTCACCGGAACATGGATCAGCCTGCTCGCCCTCTCCGGCAATTACGACCGCCTCACCGACTATGCCCTCTTCGCCCTCTGCATCTTCTATGTGCTCAACGCCGCCGCCGTGCTCCTGCTGCGCCGCCAATCCCCCGATGCCGAGCGTCCCTACCGCGTCCCCCTCTTCCTGCCCGTCATCTTTATCCTGTTAATGTCGGCGATTTTAATCAATACGCTGCTCACAGCCACGCTCCAATCGCTGATCGGCCTTTCCTTCATTGCCCTGGGCGTCCCGTTCTACCGCTATTGGGCCAGCCGCACTCCGGAGAAAACCCAATGAAACTGCTGTTCTGCGCCGCCGCCGCGCTGGTCGCCGCCCACGGCCAGGGGCTCGAATACATTCGCGCGAATTACACGAAATACGAATATGAAATCCCCATGCGCGATGGCAAGAAGCTGTTCACCAGCGTCTACGCCCCAAAGGATGACGCCAAACGCTACCCCATCCTCCTCACGCGTACACCCTACAGCGTGCGCCCCTATGGCGCCGACGATTACCGCACCACGCTCGGACCATCGGAAGCCTTCGCCCGCGAAGGCTTCATCTTCGCCTATCAGGATGTGCGCGGCCGCTACATGTCCGAAGGCGAGTTCGTCGAAATGCGCCCCCGCAACCCTTCGGGCGACGAATCCACCGATACCTACGACACCATCGAGTGGCTCGTCCGCAACCTCAAAAACCACAACGGCAAGGTCGGCCTGACCGGCATCTCCTACCCCGGCTTCTATGCCCTCGCCGGACTCCTCGATGCCCACCCCGCGCTCGCCGCCGTCTCCCCCCAGGCCCCCGTCACCGACTACTACCTCGGCGACGATTCCTACCACAACGGCGCATTCATGCTCGCCGCCAACTTCGGCTTCTACACCAGCTTCGTCGAGCGCAAAGGCGACCCCGAAGCTCCCCAGGAGCGCGTCCCCTTCAACTACAAAACCCCCGACGGCTACGACTTCTACCGCAAGCTCGGCTCGCTCATCAACGCCGACGAAAAGTATTTCCAGCGCCAGAACCCCTATTGGACCCACCAGATCGAGCGGCCCAATTACGACGAATACTGGCAGGCGCGCAGCATCTGGAAGCACCTCCACGCCGTCAAGCCCGCCGTGCTCACCGTCGGCGGCTGGTACGATGCCGAAGATCTCCAGGGCCCCCTCCGCGTCTTCCGCACCATCGAACAACAGAGCCGCAACACGCGCAACGCCATCGTCATGGGCCCCTGGACCCACGGCAGTTGGGCCCGCACCGACGGCCAGAAAGTCGGAAACATCGACTTCGGCTCAAAAACCGGAGAATATTTCCGCAATTCCATCGAACTCCCCTTTTTCCTCCATCACCTCAAGGACAAGCAGGACGTGAAAGTCCCCAAGGCCCACATGTTCCAGACCGGCGTCAATGAATGGCGCCAGCAGGACACCTGGCCTCCCGCCGCCGCCGCCCCCAAGCGCATCTACCTCCGCGATCGCCACCGCCTCTCCTTCGATCCCCCCGCCGAACCCGGCAGCGTCTACGACGAGTATCTCAGTGACCCCAACAAGCCCGTCCCCTACATCGGCTTCATCGCCATGGGCATGACCCGCGACTACATGACCGACGACCAGCGCTTCGCCTCCCAGCGCCCCGACGTGCTCACCTATGAAATGGAGCCTCTCCGCACCGACCTCACCATCGCCGGTCCCCTCAAAGTGCATCTCACCGCCTCCACCTCAGGCACCGATTCCGATTTCGTCGTGAAACTCATCGACGCTTTCCCCGGCGAGTTCCCCGGCTACACGCCCCCGCCGCCTCCTCCGCCGCCCGGCCAGCGTCCGCCCCCGCAACCCTCCCAGCAGATCCGCATGGGCGGCTTCCAGCAACTCGTGCGCGGCGAACCCTTCCGCGCGCGCTTCCGCAACAGCTTCGAAAAGCCCGAGCCCATGACCCCCAACAAGCCCGAAACCATCGCCTTCGAAATGCCCGATATCTATCACACCTTCCGCCGAGGCCACCGGCTCATCATACAGGTGCAAAGCTCGTGGTTCCCTCTCACCGACCGCAATCCCCAGCAGTTCGTCGATGTGTGGAAAGCGCGCGAAGAAGACTACCGCAAAGCCACCCAACGCGTTTACCGTTCGCGCGACAGGGCCAGCTATCTCGAAGTCCTCGTCGAACCCTGATCACCGAGGCCCATGCCGCCGCCACGTCAGTTCCACGCCATCTTCCACCATCCTCTGCTGCAATTCCGCCAGCATCTTCTTCTCATTCCGGATCCGCCGCGGCGGTTGCCCCGTCCGCACCGCCTGCGCCACCGTCAGCCCCGCCGCTTCTCCAATATTCCACTCCACCGGATGCAGCCGGTAACACCCGTTCGTAATGTGCGTCACGCCCAGGTTCTTCGCCCCCGCTAGCAGATTCTCCACTCGCCGTGGCAACAGCGCCCCCAGCGGAATCTGGAAGGGCAGGGAACTGACGTCCAGATAATTGTCCCCCGTCGTCGTCGGATGCAGATCGATGCGATAGCTCCCCACGCCCACCGAATCCGGAAACTCTTCCGCGGTCAATTCCTGCGCGCGCCCCACCGCCTTCCGCCGCGCCTCCGTTCCCACATGCTGCTCTTTTACCGTGAACTCCGCCCGCAGCCGCCGCGCCTCGCGCACATACGGATACATCGCCATCCCGTCCTCGGTCCCCGCCACGTCCGCCCGCAGCCGCAATCCCTTCCACCCATAACCACCGCCCGCCCGAGGAGCCTCTGTCTGCATCCAATACAACAAACTCAGGCTCAATTGTTTTCCCGCATCCACATGCCTGGCGTACTCCGCCTCGCTCACATCCACCAGCCGCCCCAGCCAGTAATCGTTCTGCGGCCAGTTGATCAGTGAAATGTCGCTCGCAAACGCCCCGGGCAGAAAATTCTCCTTCGCCGCAATCCGCCGGTACAGCCACAGATTCAACGGAGCCGTGGCCGGCCCCCGCCGCGATGCCGCCGGATCGAAATGCAGTTCCCTCGGCGCCAGAGTCCGCGGATTCGACATCATCCAACTCAGCAGCTTCCCCGGCCATGCCGGCCGCAACGCCGGCACATAATCCCGCCAGAATGCGTAATCCCGCGGCTTCTCAATGGTGTGATCCTCACGCTCCAGATAATCCACCGCGAAGCACATCGTGAACGCCTGCTCACTCGCCGCATT
>CALFYN010000665.1 GCA_937952345.1 uncultured Acidobacteriota bacterium | reverse complement strand
GCTTCCCCGGTGGAACCGGGCAGAAGCTCCGTGCCGCGGAATTTCATGTAGATCTTCCCGGCGTGAGGTTCGCCGTACTCCTGGCGGCTCTCCCGGCCCGTGCGAAACGGAGCACCGGCCATCGCCGCCAGGTCGCCTTCATAGGTGGCATCGACGAAAACGCCACCCCGAACCGCAATGCGGCTTCCGGCTTGGGTGCGGTCCTCCAACTCGATCGCCACGATTCGGCCGCGCTCCACGACCGCGCGCTTCAACTCATGGCGCAGCAGCAGCCGGATGCGCCCCTGCTGCTCGGCAATCATCTCGTGAAAGATTCGCTCGGCGGCATTGGCCTCATACCAGTAGCCGTCACGGCACAGCTTCAAGTTTGGCTTTTCGGGGTCGCCCGCATCCATGGCCTCGTAATAGCGAACCACCCGCCGGGTGTACTCATGGAAAAGGCCGCCCACGGCCTGCCGCTTCCCGATATCCGCGTTGGTGAGGCCATTGGAAACGATGCCGCCGATGTGATCGTGGTACTCGCACAGCAGCACCGTCCTCCCGAGCCGTGCTGCGGCAACGGCTGTGGCGATGCCACCTGGCGTCGCTCCGTAGACCACGACCTCGGCCCCGGGATGCTCCTGTGCGGTGGCCAGGCGGCTTGCGGCGGCTCCAGCCATTGCGTTTCGAAGCAGAGACCGGCGGGTGACTTCGGGTGTCATTTGTCCGCCATCCTAACATGGCCCGTTCGCTATCATGAGAGTACGATGCGAACCTACCTCATCCTGCCCCTTCTCTCGGGCCTCCTCTTCGCCGGTGCCGAAGAGGACAAGCGCCTCGATAACGCAGCCGTCATGTTTGAAGAGGTCATGGGCATCAAAGATAAGGAAATCCCCCAGGATCTCCTCGACAAAGCCTCCTGCGCCGTCTTCGTCCCCGGCCTCAAAAAAGGAGCCTTCGTCTTCGGAGCCAAATACGGCCGCGGCTTCGTCTCCTGCCGCAAAAAAGACAGCCCCGGCTGGTCCGCCCCCGGAGCCATCCGCGTCGAAGGCGGCAGCTTCGGCCTCCAGATCGGCGGCTCGGAAACCGACGTCATCATGCTCGTCATGAACGATAAAGGCGCGTCCCGCCTCATGAGCAGCAAATTCACTCTCGGTGGCGATGCTTCCGCCGCCGCCGGACCCGTCGGCCGCACCGCCTCCGCCGAAACCGACGCCACCATGCGCGCGGAAATCCTCACCTGGTCCCGCGCCCGCGGCGTCTTCGCCGGCATCTCCCTCCAGGGCGCTACGCTCCGCCCCGATAAGGACGCCATCAAAGGCCTCTACGGCAAGGAACTTGAAAACAAGGACATCGTCTTCGGCAACGTCGAACCGCCCGCCGGCGCCGCCAAACTCCTCGGCCTCCTCAACAAATTCAGCGGACGCAAGTAGAATAGATACTTCATGTATCTCCGCGCCTTCCGCGTGGAAAATTTCCGCGGAATCGTCTTCGCCTCGCTCAGCTTCGACAAAACCACAGTCCTCATCGGTGAGAACGACTGCGGCAAATCGAGCATCCTCGAAGCTCTCGCCATCGCCCTCGGCGTCGGCGCCGACGGCCATGCCTTTGCCTTCGAACACCACCACGCCCACCTCGACGGCGACGAACCCGCTCCCGTCCGCATCTCTCTCACCCTCGAAGAAGACGCTCCCGGCCAGTGGAACTCCACCCTCCCTAAGAAAGTCAAACTCTGGACCAACCGCTTCTCCGCCCCCCGCACCGTCTACATCGAAGTGCAGGCCGCCTGGGCCGGACCCGATGGCTCACCCATCATCACCTGGGGTGCGCGCACCCGCCGCGACGGCCCGCTCCTCTGCGTCAACAGCCCCGACCTCATCCACTGGGTCCGCCGCATCAGCCCCCTCCTCTGGCTCCGTGGCGGCATCGTCTCCTCAACGCCTGCCCCGCACAATAATGTCGTCTCCAGTGGCAACATCGAAACCGATCAGATGATCCAGGCCGTCGAAGAGCACTACCGCGCCGTCGTCGCCGGAGCCAGCGCCGATCCCGCCGAACTCGAAAAAGGCTACGCCGCCGCCCGCTCCCTCCTCGAACAATCCGGCAGCACCGTTACCTCCAACTGGGGCCGCCTCGGACCCGCCCTCGAAGAAATCACCGGCAAACAGCGCGTCCCCACCAGTTCCACTCCCGGCCCGCCCCGCTATCACGGCGGCGCTGCGCAAAAAATCGGCCTGCTCCTCCTCGTCGGCGCAGCGCTGCGCAGCGGTTATCTCGTCGCCCCAGGCACCGCCCCCATCATCCTCATCGAAGATCCTGAAGCCCATCTCCACCCCATGACTCTCGCCTCCGTCTGGGGCATCCTCGAACAAATCCGCTGGCAGAAGATCGTCACCACCCATTCCGGCACCCTCATCTCCGCCGCCCCGCTCTACTCCATCCGCCGTCTCCTCCGCGAAAGAGGCGTTGTCCTCGAATTCTCCATCCCCCAGGGCAAACTCACCAGCGAAGAAATCCGCCGCTGGAGTTACCACATCCGCAGCCGCCGCGCCTCCGCCATGTTCGCCCGCTGCTGGCTCCTCGTCGAAGGCGAAACCGAATTCTGGCTCCTCCCCGAACTTGCCCGCATCCTCGGCTACGATCTCGCCGTCGAAGGCGTCGCCTGCGTCGAGTTCGCTCAAAGCGGCCTCACCGCCCTCATCAAGGTCGCCCAAAACCTCGGCATCGAATGGCACATGCTCTCCGATGGCGATGACGCCGGCTATCACTACCGCGAAATGGCCCGCCCCTACTTCGACCCCGAAGAGCAGGCCCGCCGCATCACCATCCTCGCCGAGCGCGACATCGAACACTGCTTCTACCAGCACGGCTTCGCGCAAATCTACCGCAAAGCCGCCTTCCCCAACGCCAAAGCGCAGCCCAAAGGCAATCCCAAGGCCACCATCCTCCAGGCCGTCGGCCGCACTTCCAAACCGTTCCTCGCCCTCCAGGTTCTCGAAGCCGTCGCCGAAGCCGGACCCTCCCGCATCCCCGCCGTCCTCCGCCGCGCCATCGAAACCGCCATCGATCTCGCAAGACATTCTGCCTGATTTCCCCTAAGATATTTCATATATGGAACGGGATGCTGTGTAGCAGTCCCGTCGCTCGCTTTGGAAAGGGGTAGGCCATGTCGCTCTCTAGCTTTTCCCCGGCGCGTCTCGCGCTGGGTTTGCTTCTCGTGTCTCTTCCCGTCCCCGCGCAAATCGGCGGAGCCGGCACCATCAAAGGTTCCATCGCCGATCCCACCGGCGCCATGATTCCCGCCGCCACCGTCATCGCCACCAACCTCGCCACCGGCGTCGAAACCCGCCGCGAATCCACTGCCGCCGGCCTCTACGTCATCGCCCCCCTCCCCGCCGGAGTCTACAAAGTCTCCGCCTCCGCCCAGGGCTTCCGCACCCTCGTCCAGGACCAGATCGTCGTCGACGCGCTCACCACCGTCGAACTCAACATCAAACTCGAAGTCGGCGCCACCGCCGAAAGCATCACCGTCTCCGCCACTCCGCCCGAACTCAACACCGCCGATGCCCGCATGGGCCAGACCATGCGCAACGACATGTACACCGCCCTCCCGCTCTCCATGGGCAACGGCAGCCCACGCAATCCCGCCTCCTTCATCTACCTCATGCCCGGCGTCCAGGAAGGCGGCACCTTCGGCTTCATCAACGGCGGCCAGAGCTTCTCCAAGGACGTCTACATCGAAGGCCTCCCCATCACCGACGCCGTCCGCCAGGGCGAAAGCCGCGCTCTCCAGTTCGCCGTCTCCGTCGAATCCGTCGAGCAGTTCCAGGTTGAAACCAGCGGGCAATCCGTCGAATTCAACGGCCAGGGCTCGGAAAACTACACCATCAAATCCGGCACCAATGACCTCCACGGCTCTCTCTACGAATATCTCCGCAACACCAAACTCGACGCCCGCGGCTTCTTCGCCCCCACTCGCACCCAGCAAAACCAGAACCAGTTCGGCTTCACCATCGGCGGTCCTGTCAAACGCAACAAGCTCTTCTTCTTCGGCGCCTATGACGGCTATCGCTACCGCGTCGCCACCCCCTTCCAATTCGTCACCATCCCCACCATGCGCATGCGCGGCGGCGATTTCGGCGAACTCCCCGTCAACATCTTCGATCCCGCCACCACCAATTGCCCCAACGGCGCCAACTGCTCCCGCCAGCCCTTCCCCAACCGCGTGATCCCCGCCAACCGCATCTCCTCCCCCTCCAAATTCTTCCAGGAGCCGCTCCCCGCACCTACCCGCGACGGAATCGCCGCCAATTTCCTCAACAATAACCCCGGCGTCGGCTTTAACAATCAGAACGCCACCGCCAAGGTCGACTACAACCACTCCGATGCCCACCGCTTCAGCGTCATGTTCTCCCGCGGCTCGCACGAGCAAAGCAGCGCCATCCGCGGCAATCCTGTCCCCTTGCCTCTCCCCTATACCGTCACGCGCGTCGTCAGCGAAGTCCCCACCGTCGGACAAGTCAAGCACACCTGGGTCATCAATGCATCCATGATGAACCAGGTCAACATCGGCGCATCCCGCCTCTGGGTTCCCATCACCAACCCCACCATCGACGGCAATTGGGTCGAAAAGGCCGGAATCACCGGGCTCCCCAAAGGCGACGCCACACAATCCTTCCCCGAAACCTCCTTCGCCGGCCCCAACTCCCCCCAAGGCTGGCGTGGCACCGATGCCCGCCCCTTCCTCGATGCCCTCAACAACTACACGTTGCAGGACAGCTTCCAGTGGCTCAAATCCAACCACTCCATCAAGGCCGGTTTCCAGCACCAGCGCCTCCAGGATAATTACCGCGCCCGCTGGGACGGCACTCTCTTCATCGCCGGATTCAGTAATTTGCAAACCGCCGGCTTCAACAACGGCACCTTGCAGAACACCACCGGCAACTCCTACGCCAGCTACCTCCTCGGCACCCTGAATTCCTCCACCGTGAACGAGGATTCCGTCGTCACCTCCGGCGCTCGCTATCGCAGCTACGCCTGGTGGATCGGCGACGACTGGAAGATCACCCGCAACCTGACCCTGAACCTCGGCATGCGCCACGACGTCATGCTCCCCTACGTCGAAGTGCTCGACCGCGTTTCCTGGTTCAATCCCGATATCCCGAATCCCGCCGTCGAAGGCTTCCGCGGCGCCTTGCAATTCGGCGGTCAGGGCCAATCCCCGCTCTACTGCAATTGCAGCACGCGCATCAAAACCCACTGGAACAACTGGGGCCCGCGTCTCGGCTTCGCTTGGCGTCTCGGCGGCGACACCGTCGTCCGCGCCGGCTACGGCATGATGTACACCCGCCACGGTGCGGTCGGCGGCCGCGACGGAGCCCGCGAAGGCACCGGCAAACTCGGCTTTACCGCCGCCCCAGGCTTCCCGTCCCCCGACGGCTTCAGCCCCGCCTACGACTGGGACAACGGTGTCCCCGCCTACGAACGCCCGCCCTTCATCGACGCCACCCTCAACACCGGCTTCTACACCACCCGCCCCACCGCGGGCTCGGTCAGCTTTGACAACCCCGAGGAAGGCGCCCGCCCGCCCCGCTACCAGAACTGGAACTTCTCCATCCAGCGAGCCATCACTCCCTCCACGACGCTCACCGTGGGCTATGCCGGCGGCAATGGCAAGTTGCTCCGCGGCGGCGGACGCGGCATCTGGTCCGGCCAGATCCACCCCCGCTACCTCGCCCTCCGCAACCTGCTCACCTCGCAGGTCAACGCCACAACACTGGCCCAGGCCCGCGCCATCATCCCCGATATCGCGCTCCCCTACTCCACCTTCCGCGGCACCTTCGCCCAGATGCTCCGCCCCTTCCCGCAGTACTCCGGTGTCACCGCCAGCTTCGTCAATCTCGCCAGCTCGAACTACAACTCCCTGCAAATCACCATGCAGAAGCGCATGTCCAGCGGACTCACCTTCAACATCAACCACACCTGGAGCAAAACGCTTTCCGACGCTGGCGCCGGCCGCAGCGAATACTTCTGGGAATCCGAAAAACGCCACGGCGAAAGCGACCGCCGTCACGTCTTCAACGCCATGGTGGTCTACCAGCTCCCCTTCGGCCCCGGCCGCGCCATCAACCCCGCCAGCGCTCTCGTCCGCGGCCTCGTCGAAGGTTGGCGCGTCTCCAGCATCACCCGCCTTCGCTCCGGCAATCCCTACGGCATCATCGCCGCCGCCTGCCAGTTGCCTAACGCCGGTGGTTGCCGCGCCTCCTACAACCCCGCCTTCAACGGCTCGGTCCGCATCAACGGCGATTGGGGCAGCGGCGATCTGCTCGGCGCACGCCCCCAATTCCTCGACCGCAACGCCTTCATGAACCCCGCCGCCTACACCTACGGCGACACCCCCGGCGCGGGAGCCTTCGGCCTCTACGCACCCGGCTTCTGGAACGAGGATCTCAGTGTCAATCGCCAGTTCCGCATCACCGAACGCTTCAAACTCGACTTCGCCGCCGAAGCCTTCAACATCGCCAACACCGTCATCTTCAACGGCCCTGCTTCGCTCGATATCAACAACGCCAACTTCGGCCGCATCACCAGCCAGCAAAACAGCCCGCGCTCGCTTCAGCTAGGCTTGAAATTGCAATTCTGATAAGAGGGAGATAGCCATGTACCGCATTCTCTTCAGCCTCACCTTGGTCGTGACCGCCTTCGCCCAGGAGCCCCCTGTCTCCTGGATCGACCCCGACACCGGCCACCGCGTCGTCCGCCTCACCAAGGAAAAGGGAAGCGCCAGCCTCTACTTCAACCAGAACGGCTACACCGCCGACGGCAAGCGCCTCGTCTACACCACACCCGATGGCATCTCCGTCCTCGATCTCGAAACAAAAACCGCCCGCCAGGTCGTTTCCGGCCGCGTCCGCATGATCGACGCCGGGCGCCGCCACCAGCGCGTCTACTACCTCCGCGACGGAGCCGCCTTCTGGACCGATGTCGACTCCGGCCAAACCCACAAAATCGGCGATCTCCCACGCCGCGGCGGCATCTCCACCGTCAACGCCGACGAAACCCTCCTCGCCGGCACCTACATCGAAGGCGACGGCCGCGACTACAACAACGCCCGCCCCCCGCGCCCCGCCACCGGCGCGCCTCAGCAACAGCAGCAGGGCCATTCCCTCGATCAGCCCCGCAACAAAGGCCAGATGATGGAAGAGCGTTGGGCCGCCAAACTCCCCATGGGCCTCTTCACCATGAACATCCAGACCGGTGAGGTCAAAACCATCCACCGCGACAACAACTGGCTCAATCACCTCCTCTTCTCCCCAACCGATCCAACGATGCTCATGTTCTGCCACGAAGGCCCATGGCACAAGGTCGACCGCATCTGGCTCATGCGCACCACCGGAGGCCAGCCCAAAAAGATCCACTCCCGCACCATGGCCATGGAAATCTGGGGCCACGAATTCTGGAGCGCCGACGGCAAAACCATCTGGTACGACCTCCAAACCCCGCGCGGCGAAGACTTCTGGCTCGCCGCCTACAACGTCGAAACCGAAGCCCGCCAGTGGTTCCATCTCCAGCGCGACGAATGGTCCATTCACTTCAACGTCACCCGCGACGGCAAGCTCTTCACCGGCGATGGCGGCGATCCCGGCCAGGTGGCCCGTGCCAAAAACGGCCAGTGGATCTACCTCTTCCGCCCCGAACTCATCCCCAACCGCGGGCTCGACGACAAAACCTTCGTCCAACCCGGAGTCCTCCGCTCCGAGCGCCTCGTCAACATGTCCAAACACCAATACCGCCTCGAGCCCAACGTCAGCTTCACTCCCGATCAGAAATGGGTCATCTTCCGTTCCAACATGTTCGGAGACACCTACGTCTTCGCTGTCGAAGTCGCCAAATCCACGGCCCAATCGAACTGACGTCAGGCAACATCACCCCGCCCGCATCCGCAGCAAAGACGGAATGCCTTTCTGCCGCCGCAGTTCCCGAACATCAGCCTCGAACCGGTTGATCAATTGCCGCCATTCGGGCGATTGCAGAAACGAATCCACATCCCCATCCAAGGAAACCTCGGGCATGTATGAGGCCATGACCCCGTGCTCCAGAACTCCATCGGCTATCACACCGGACTCGCGGAACGCGAGAACAGGCAACCCAAGCTGAAAACCCATCCCCGCCTCAAGGTGGCACCACGGGCTTGTAATGTACGTCCCAGAGATATCCCGCTCTCGCGGGCTTCCTTGCTGATCCAGGAAGACAGCAACTCCCCGCTCAATACGATACCTCCGAAGCGCCAGAACCAGCACGCCATTGCACTCCAGCATGATCCGCCGAATGCTCGCCAGAGGCACTTCCGTGTCGTAGTCGCTTACGCCAAGCGTGCGAGGCTCCAAATCTCGCTGCCGGAAATAATCGCGCACCTTGGCTACGAGGTTCTCTTGTTGCGGAGAATTGGGGCGCGGATGGCTGAGGAAAACTGGGATTGCCACACTCTCAGTCTAACCCACCCTCCCCGCCATATAATCTCCAGAAAGGCCCCCCAACGTGATCCACATCCTCCTGCTCCTCCTCACCCCAGCCCCCGCGCAACAACCCGACCAACTCCTCCGCTGGCTCGACGCCCAGGCCCAACATCACCTCAACCTCCGCGACAAAGCCATCGCCGCCATCCGCACCACGCAGGACGCCGCCCGCCGCAAACAGCACGTCCGCGCGCAAATCCTCACCGCCCTCGCCGGACTCCCCTCCTACAACGGCCCACTCCACCCCCAAATCACCGGCCGCATCCAGGCCAAAGGCTACATCATCGAAAAAATCCTCTACCAAACCCTCCCCAACTACTACGTCACCGCCAATCTCTACCGCCCCGACAAACCCGGACGCTACCCCGGCGTCCTCCTCCAATCCGGCCACACCCAGGAAGGCAAAGCCGAACCCCAGCGCCTCGCCGCTAATCTCGCCCTCAAAGGCTTCGTCTCCCTCGCCTTCGATCCCGTCGGCCAGGGCGAGCGCGAGCAAACCTACTCCCCCCAACTGAAAGCCCCCGCCGCCGGATGGTCCGTCAACGAGCACATCCACCTCGGAGCCCAGGCCGGCCTGATCGGCGAGGGCCTCGCCCGATACTTCCTCCACGACGCCATCCGCTCCCTCGACTACCTCGCCTCCCGCCCCGAAGTCGATCCCCAACGCCTCGCCGCCGCGGGCTGTTCCGGCGGAGGCGCGCTCACCACCTTCCTCGGCGCACTCGACTCCCGCCTCAAAGCCGTCATCCCCTCCTGCTTCCCCGTCTCCTACCGCCTCCTCTTCTCCGGCGCCAATCCCCACTCCGAAATGACCCTCCCCATGCAGCTCTCCCTCGGCCTCGATACCGCCGATTTCGTCGAACTCTCCGCCCCCACGCCCTGGCAACTCCACGCCACCGAAAACGACTACTTCACTCCGCCCGCCGCCAAAATCACCTACGAAGAAGCCCGCCGCTGGTATCGCCTCTACAACGCCGAAGACAAAATCGAGCTCATCATCGGACCCGGAGGCCACGGCACCCCACTCATCAGCCGCGAAGCCATGTACCGCTGGCTCATCCGCCATCTCAACAACGGCCACGGCGATCCGCGCGAGCACTCCGTTCACACCTACACCAACCAAGAACTGCTGGTCACGAAAACCGGACGCGTCGAAGACATCCCCGGCAGCCGCAAGCTCCACCAGATCCTCCTCGACGCCTACCGCGTGAAGCGCAGGGTGAGCAAACCCTCGGAACTCCTTGCCGAGTTGTACCGCCTGCAAATCCCCACCGATGCCACACCACCAAAGATCACTGTTCTCCAGGAATCCGAGACCCACGGCATCCGTAAACAGCGCCTCCGCTTCCAAAGCGAACCCGGCATCGAGATCGACGCCACACTCCTCATCCCCACCACGTCCGGACGCAAGCCCGCCGCACTCCTCCTCGATGGCCAGCTCTCCCAATTCCTCGCCGAGCGCACCGCCCGCCAGGGCCACGTCGTCCTCGTCATGGAACCCCGCCGCTCCACCGTCATCGACACCCGCCGCCCCTACGTCGGCGATTGGCTCTCCAACACCCGCGCCGATGAAATCGGAGTCAGCCTCCCCGCCCGCCGCGCCCACGACATCCTCCGCGGGGCAGACCTGCTCACAAATCACGCCGAGGTCGATCCAGCCAACATCCGCGCCGCCGCCCAAGGCGTCAAAGGCTTCTGGCTCCTCCTCGCCGCCGCCGCCGACCCGCGCATCAAAGGCATCTGGCTAGACCGCACTCCCCACACTTTCACCGAAGCCCTCGAAAACACCCTCAACACCGCCCTGAACGACGCCGCCATTCACGGCTTCGCCCTCAAATACGACATCGCCGATCTCGCCAAACTCATCCAGCCCCGCCCCATCCTCTGGACTGACCCCGCTAATTGGATGGGCCGCGTCATCGCCCCCGGCCCGCCCTTCCGCAACCGCTGGGTTCTCGGCGACATCAGCGAAATGAGCGAATCCCAGGATCTCGAATTCGCCAGACAGTGGCTCGAATAAACCCTACGGCCCGCCCAGCGAATCCGACAACGAAAAAATCGGCAGATACAGCGCCACCAGCACAAACGCCACAAACCCGCCCATGAAAATCATGATCGCCGGCTCAATCAAACTCAGCGTCGCCGTCATCTGCGTCGTCACGTCTTCCTCGTAAAACTCCGCCACCGAATTCAACATCGCCGGCAGCGCACCCGTCGATTCCCCCACTTCAATCATGTCAATGGCCAGCGGCGGAAACAGCTTGGCCTGGCTCAAAGCCCCCGACAGCGGCTGCCCTTCCTTCACCAGTTGCCGGGCCTGTTCGAGCGCCCGCCGCAGCAGTCGCGATTCCATCGATGTATACGCCGTCTCCAGCGCCTGCACCAGCGGGATGCCGCCCAGCAGCAGTGTCGAAAGCACGCGTCCCAACTGCGCCACCTGATACTTGATCCAGATCACCCCCAGCACCGGAGTGTTCCGCTTCCACTGGTCCAGCTTCTCCTTCCCCGTCTCCGTCTGCGCCCACAATCGAGCCGCAATCACCACCCCCGCAACCCCCAGCACAATCAGCAGAAGGTATTCCCGCGCCGCCGTCCCCACCGTGATCAGGAACTGCGTAATTCCCGGCAGATCCGCCGACAAGCCCGCATACAGCGTCGCAAACTGCGGCACTACGTACGTCACCATGAAGATGATCAGCGCCGTCACCAGCACAATCAGCACCGCCGGATAAATCAGCGCCAGCATCAGCTTCTTCCGCACCGACATCGACAGCCGCTGATACGCCAGGTACCGTTCCAGCACCTCCACCAGCGCCCCCGATTTCTCGCCCGCCATAATCGACGTCACATAAATCGGTGGAAACACCCCCGCCGCCGCGAACGCATCCGACAACAGCGCACCGTTCCTCACCTCGTCCCGCACCATCTGCACATACTTGCCCAGCTTCGGATCCGTCAACCGGTCCGCCAGCAGATCCAGGCACTTCAAAATCGGAAGCCCCGCTCGCACCAGCGTCAAAAACTGCTGGTTGAAGATCAGGAACTTCTCCATGTTGATCTTCTTCCGCGCCGGCCCAACCCCCAGGCTCGCCACCAGGCTTTTGCCCGTCGGCTTGATCGAATAGATCAGAAAGCCCTGCTGGGCAAACTTCTCCCGCAGATCGCCTTCCGAATCAGCCTCGGCCACCTGTTCCTTGATCTGCCCCCGGGCATCCGCGTATTTGAGTAGAAATTCAGCCATAGAGCCGCACTCGCGCCCTCTAAGTCATGACGAGCCACACCATCAAAGCGTGGAATGATAGATGAGATGGTTAGTCTGGCACTGCTCCTATTCGCCCACCTCCTCTACTCCCAGCCTCCTCGTCCCTATTTCCGCATCGAGCGAATGGCCCAGCGCTGGGCTTTCATCAACGCTCAGGGCCAGCCGTTTCTCGCCATCGGCGCCAACCACACCGGTAAGTTTCTCGAGAACCCGCAACAATCCGCCCCCCTCCTCGCCCGCTTCCACCAGGACCGCGCCAGGGCAGAGGCCGCTCTCGCCAAGTCCATGCGTGACCTGCATCTCACCGCCGGTGAAGCCTATCGCCCGCTGCTCCCATCCCTCAAACAGCAATTCCCCTACATCGAAGATGTCACCTTCCCCAACGGTGAAAAGTTCCGCTTTGACCTCTTCGATCCTTCCGTCCGCGAACAGATCCGCCGTCACGTCGCCAGCCAATGCGCCGCCTTCGCGGCAGACCCCAACGTGCTCGGAGTTGGCTTTGCTGACCAGCCCGTCTGGGGACCGCCCCGTATGGCCTACTTCCGCAACCTCTCCGCCGGCGCCCCCGGCAAGCAGCGCTATGTCGAGTTCCTCCGCTCACGCTACACCGGCATCCGGACGCTCAATGCCGCCTACCGTACGAACTTCTCCTCCTTCGAAGATGCTCTCGCGCCATTCTCTTCCGCGGGCGTCCAACAGGACGACGAAGATTTCCTTGCCATGGCCGCCGATTCCCTCTACGCGCTGCTCCGCGACACGGTCCGCGAATCCGCCCCGCATCACCTCTTCTTCGGCGAAAAGTTCGTCCTCCGCCGCTACCCCGATGCCGTCCTCAAAGCCATCGGGCGCCACGTCGACGTCTTCCTCACCCAAGCCCTCATCCTTTCCCCGCAACGTCCGCCTGAATGGCAAATCTTCCAACCCGAGGCCTACCGCAAGGAGCACGCCCTCACCGGCAACAAACCCATGATCATCGTCGATTGGGCCTCGCCCTTCAGCCTCGACGAAGCGTACGACAGCAATCACGGCCGCATCGAAGCGGAACCCCAAGCCTCCGCCGCGGCGGCCCGCTGGCTCTCCGATGCCTTTCGCGAACCCTACATCATCGGCGTCTTCATGTGCCAGTTCATCGGCACTCACGGCAATGACCGCCACTTCCCCACCGGTCGCATGAAACGCACCTATCTCCGCGACGATGGCGCCCCCTTCTCTGCAAGAGTCCGCGCCATGCGCCAGGCCCACCTCTCCATCGTCCGCGGCTTGCGCCGGAAAGCTCCGTAATACCAGCTAAAATAGGGAATCCGGCGTCCGAACGCCCCCGAAAGGAGACCCATGCTCCAGCTTTTTCTCGTTCTTGCATTATCCACACCAGCCCCCGTCCTTGCTGAGCCCCCTGTCGCCAAACGCGTCGATCACCGTGAGCAGCGCCACGGCGCCACCGTCATCGACCCCTACCATTGGCTCCGCGAAAAATCCAACCCCGCCGTCATCCAATACCTCGAAGCCGAAAACGCCTACACCGCCGAATCCACCAAAACCCTCAAGCCCTTCGAAGACAAAATCTACAAGGAAATCCTCAGCCGCATCAAACAAACCGACTTGAGCGTCCCCTACCGCCGCGGCCCCTATCTCTACTACTCCCGCACCGAAGAAGGCAAGCAATACCCCATCCAGTGCCGCCGCAAAGGCTCCATGGACGCCCCCGAGGAAATCCTCCTCGACGGCAACCAACTCGCCCAGGGCCACAAGTTTTTCAGC
>CALFYN010000664.1 GCA_937952345.1 uncultured Acidobacteriota bacterium | reverse complement strand
ATATCTGTACACCTTCGCCAATAAGGCTCCCTCCGACATGGACCGGGCCGCCACCCACACCATCGGCATCTACGGGTCACGAAACCTCAACGAGTTCGATCTCGGCACCCACCGCGCCGACGGCTGGCTCGACTTCGTCCCCAATGGCGCCGCCGTCACCAAAGTGCGCGACGTCGTGCGCACAGCCACTTGCAACAAGTGCCACGACAATCTCGCCTTCCATGGCGGCAACCGCCGCAGCATGGTCATCTGCAACATGTGCCACACGCCCCAGACCACCGAGCCCGGCAGCGGCAACACCGTCGACATGAAAGTGATGGTGCACAAAATCCATATGGGAGAAGATCTCCCCAGCGTTGTCGCAAAAGGCCGCTACTTTATCGGAAATGTCGACTATTCGAGTGTCGTCAATCCTTCTCCCAACATGGACTGCTCCGTCTGCCACGAACCGCAATCGAAGTCCGGCGCCGTGCAGGCCGACAACTGGCTGACCAAGCCCTCCCGCGCCAGTTGCGGCTCCTGCCACGACGACATCAACTGGGCCACCGGAGAAGGCCATCGCGCAGGCGCGGCCACCAATGATGACCGCTGCGCCAACTGCCACCGCGCCGAAGCGGGCAGCGACTTCGACGCCTCCATCCCCGGCGCGCATACCGTCCCGCAGCGCTCCGGCCTGCTGCAAGGCCTCACCGCGGATATCGTTTCCGTGGAAAACGTCGGGGCTGGCAAGAAGGCCGTCGTCACCTTCACCATCAAGAACAAAGCCGGTGAGCCTGTCACCCCATCCACGCTCGGCACCATGCGCCTCTACATGGGTGGACCCACTACCGACATCGCCAGCTACGTGCGCGAAGACGCCCGCCAGGCCACCGATGCCGGCGGCGGCCGTTACACCTACACCTTCACCGCCGCTGTCCCCGAATCCGCCCGCGGATCCTGGCAGTTCGGCATCGAAGCCTACCGCAACGTGACGCTGCTCGAGGGGACCGCCAACCAGCGAACCGTTCGTGAGGCCTCGTCCTTCAAAGTGGTGGCCGTCACCGCCGACGGCCGGCCCATGCAGGCCCGCCGCGCCGTCGTCTCCACCGCCAAGTGCATGACCTGCCACACGCAGTTCGGCTTCCACGGCGGCAACCGCAACACCGTCGAAAGCTGCACCTTCTGCCACACTCCATCGCTCGTGGACGAGGGCGTCAGTTTCAACTTCCCCAACTTCATCCATCGCATCCACGCCGAGGAGGTCCGCTATCCCGGCAACCTCCAGAACTGCTCACAGTGCCATGTCAACAACTCGCAGTTCCTGCCGCTGGCGGAAACCTCGCAGCCCACGGTCAACGGCAAGGCGCCCGTGTCGCCGACGCCTCCCATGACCAACGCCTGCCTCTCCTGCCACAACACCACCGAGGCATGGTCGCACGCCACGGCCAACACCAATCAGTACGGTGAAAGCTGCGCCGTCTGCCACGACGCCAACAGCCACTACAGCGTCGGACGCGTGCACGCGCAGTGACCATAATGGAGGACATGTTACGTCTCGTGCTTGTCCTCCTTCTTTCCCTCTCCGCTTTCTCCGCCGATCCGGAATGGCTGCCCGCGGCGGACCATAACGCGCGCATGGCCGGCGAGGCGTGGTCGCGCAGCCGCCGTGTCATGCACGCCTGGCTGAAGCTCGCCGACCCCGTCACCGGCCTGCTGCCGCGCATGGAGAACAACCCCAACTGGGTCGTCCGCGACTCCGCCGCCGACCTCTATCCGTTCATGGTGATGGCCTCCTACTTCACTGAGCCTCATCTGTACCGCACCGGCATGCTCCACATCCTGCGCCAGGAAATGCTGTTGACCCGGCGCGTGGGCCACCTCAGCGACGATCTGCAACCCGGCGGCAAAGGCTTCGTCCGCCCGCAACTCGATATGGACGAGGTCATCTTCGGCTCCAGCGAGTATATGAAGGATGGGCTGCTGCCCATCACCGAACTGCTCGGCGAGACGCCGTGGTACTGGCGCATGCGCGATATTGCCAACGACATGGTGGCCCGCGCGCCCTACACCTGGAACGGCGGCACACTGCCCGCGCAGACCGCCGAGATCAACGGCAACGCCCTCCAGGTGCTCTCCCGCATGACCTGGAAGACGCGCGATCCGCGCTACCTCGATCAACTCGTGCGCATCGCCGACTTCTACTTCCTCCATCAACTCAGCCGCACCAATTACCTGCCCGCCCACGAATGGGACATCAAGACCGACCAGCCCAAGCGCGGCGTCTTCGTCTTCTCCGATCACGGCAACGAGATCGTCGGCGGCTTGACCGAGGCCTTCGTGCTCGCCAAGGCACTGCGTCCCGAGAAGGCCAAGCAGTGGGAAGCGCCGCTGCGCAAGCTGCTCGACCGCGTGCTCGAAACCGGCCGCAACAAGGACAGCGTGTGGGTCCACTCCGTCGACGTAGCCACGGGCAAGGTAGTGGATGCACGCCACGCCCACTGCTGGGGCTACATGTTCAACGCCATCTACACGGGCTATCTGATGACCGGCGAGGAGCGTTATCTGCGCGCCGTCAAGGACGCGATGGACTCCGTCGTGCGCAACCCGCACTACCTCTTCGATGAGCAGGGCGCGGGCCGCAAATGGGGCTCCAACGCCTACTCCGACAGCATCGAAGGCGCGCTGGTGCTGCTCAACCGCATTCCCCACAAGGGGCTCGATGTGGCGCTCGACGACGCCGTGAAGAAGTTCTACGCACGGCAGCGCGACAACGGCATCATCGAATATTGGTACGGCGACGGCAACTTCATCCGCACGGCGATGATGTATGCCTTCTACAAAACACAGGGCACATTCCTCGCGCCTTACGACGAGCGTGTACGGCTGGGCGCCGTACGTGACGGCAACGGCGTCTCCCTGCTGCTCAGCGCCGATACGCCGTGGCAGGGCGCCGTGCGCTTCGATATTGTCCGCCACCGCGAGCATTGGAACATGGCCCGCAATTATCCGCGCCTCAACGAGTGGCCCGAATGGTTCACCGTGGAACCGGGGCGCTCCTACGATGTCTCGATCAACGGCGGCCCGGCGCGCCGCTACTTCGGCTTCGAGCTGCGCCAGGGAATCGCGCTGTCCCTTGCGGGTGGAGACCGCGTCACCCTAACGGTCCGGGAAGCAACCGGAGTATAGTAGATACACCATCCGGTTAGTTCAGCTTCAGGAGATCGAACATGTTCAAGACTGTCCTCCAGAGCTTCCTCGTTGCCGCTCTTTTTTCCCTTCAACCGACCGCTAGCGCTCAGGTGCTGTACGGCTCCATCGTGGGCTCCGTACAGGACCAATCGGGAGCAATGGTGGTGGGCGCCGAAATCACCATTACCAACAAAGACACGGGTGTCACCCGTGAGACCAAGTCCAACGAAGCAGGCCTCTACAACTTCGCCAACGTGCAAGCCGGCACCTATGACCTGAAGGTCGGCTCACAAGGCTTCCGCACCGTGACCCGGACCGGCGTCATTGCAGCCATTAACGAAGTCACGCGCGTCGAAATTCGCCTGGAAGTGGGCGCCACTACCGAGCAGGTCACCGTACAGGCCGCCGCCAGCGTGCTGCAGACGGACAAGGCGGACGTGCACGTGGAACTCACTTCGAAGGAAGTGATGGACCTGCCACTCGGCACCTACCGCAACTATCAGGCGCTGATCAATCTCGTTCCCGGCGCGACACCCGGCGTGGAGCAGAACTCCATCCAGGGCGCACCGGCGCGCGCGCTCTCGACCAACATCAACGGGGCGAACCGCAACAGCAACATCACGCGGCTCGATGGCGCGGTGAACCTCTATCTCTGGCTGCCGCACCACACGGCCTACGTGGCTCCGCAGGAGACCGTGGAGACGGTGAACGTGGCTACCAACAACTTCGACGCCGAGCAGGGCATGGCCGGCGGAGCGGCGGTCACCGTCGTTACCAAGTCCGGCACCAACGACTTCCACGGCTCGCTGTTCGGCTATCACACCAACAACAAGCTGAAGGCGCGGAACCTGTTCTTCCTCGGCAAGAAGCCGCGCAGCAGCCGCAACATGGACGGCGGCACGCTGGGCGGCCCCATCGTGAAGAACAAGCTGTTCTTCTTCGGCGGCTACGAAGGCATGTGGGAACGCACCGAAGCGTCCAACTTCTACACCGTCGGCACCACCGATGTGCGCGCCGGGAATTTCTCGGCCTATAACACGGCCATCTTCGACCCGCTCACCGGCGACGCGGCGGGGCGCGGGCGGACGCCATTCGCCAACGCCACCATCCCCATGGCGCGGCAATCGAGCATCTCGCGCAAGATGCAGGACTTCGTTCCGCAACCGAACCTTTCGGGCAACATCAACAACCTGTTTGCCGCCGGGACGATGAAGTTCGACCGGCAGAACTTCGACGGCAAAGTAAACTGGAACCGCTCCGACCGGCACTCGATCTTCGGCAAGTACAGCGCGATGGATGCGAGCGCCGGCTGCGCCTTCGCCCTTGGCGCGGCGGGCGGGCCTTCGCTGTGCAGCGGCAGCGCTCCGGGCACGGCGACGACGCTGACGCAGATCGCCACCATCGGACATACGTACGCGGCCAGCCAGAGTCTGGTGATCGACGGCACCATCGGCTGGACACGCATGAAGCAGGACGGGACGAACCCCGACTTCGGCACCAACTTCGGGCTGGAGACGCTGGGCATCCCCGGCACCAACGGTTCCGACATCCGCCAGAGCGGCATGCCGGCGTTCAACATCTCCGGGTTCACATCGCTCGGCAACGGCGACAACCCGCGGCCGAATACCTATCGGGACCAGAGCTTCACGGCATCGAACAACATCGGCTTCACGAAGGGCAAGCACGAACTGCGCTTCGGCAGCGACATCGTGCGGCACCAACTGAACCACTGGCAGCCCGAGCTGAACAACCCGCGCGGAGCGTTCACGTTCTCGGGCGCCGAGTCGGCCACCAACGGCGGCACGGCTCCGAACCAATTCAACGGCTACGCGTCGTTCCTGCTGGGCACACCGGCGACGATCGGCAAGAGCCTGCAATACCTCACCATGAGCGGACGCGAATGGCAGTTCGGCTTCTACGCGCGCGACCGCTGGCAGGTGAACCAGCGGCTGACGCTGTCCCTCGGCCTGCGCTACGAATTCTACCCGCTGATGACCCGCGCCGACCGCGGGTTGGAGCGCTGGGATCCGGCGACGAACCTCGTACTGGTGGGCCGCCGCGGCGGCAATCCCGACAACGTCGGCATCACGGTCTCGAAGAAGCTGTTTGCCCCGCGCATCGGCTTCGCCTATCGCATGACGGATGCGACAGTGATCCGCTCGGGCTATGGGATTACGTACTCGCCGCTGCCGTTCTCGCGGCCGCTGCGCGGGCCTTATCCGGCGACGATCTCGCAGACCTTCGTGGGCGCGAACAACTTCATCCCGGCGAGCACGCTGGCGCAGGGGATCCCGTTCTTCACGGGTCCGGACATTAACAAGGGCTCGTTCGAACTGCCGGCGACCGTGGACAACCGCACGCCATGGGGCGGCGAGCTGAAGCGCGGCTACATCCAATCGTGGAACTTCATCATCGAGCGGCGGCTGCCCGCCGAGTTCGTGACCACCATCGGTTACGTGGGAACGAACACGGTGCACCAACTGGCTGATCTCGATATCAACGCGGCTCCGATCGGCGGCGGCAATAACGGCCGCCCGCTGTTTGCGCAGTTCCGGCGCACGGCTTCCACCACCATGTGGGGCGGCTACTTGGGCGCCAATTACCATTCGTTCCAGACGAGCATCAACCGGCGGTTCAAGAACGGGTTCGTGATGCGCGGGGCCTACACATGGTCGAAGGCGATCAACGAAACCGACGAAGACGGCTGGGCCGGCGTGAGCTGGAACCATCCGCAAGTGTTCTATCGCAACCGCGCTCGGGCGGGTTACGACCGGCGGCACATCCTGCAGATGGGCTGGGTGTACAACCTGCCGTTCGGCGCGGGGCAGCGTTACGCCACGGACGGAGCAGCGAAGCACATCCTCGGCGGGTGGCAGATGAACGGGACGTTCAGCGCGTTCACCGGCGGGCCGTTCGGCGTATCGGCATCCGGCGCTTCCCTGAACGCTCCGGGCAATGCACAGACCGCGGACCAGGTGAAGTCCGAGGTAGAGAAACTCGGCGGCGTGGGCCGCGGCACACCGTTCTACGATCCGCTGGCGTTCCGCGCCATCACCACGGCGCGCTACGGATCGACGGGACGCAATATCCTCACGGGGCCAGGGACAGTGAACACGGACCTGTCGCTGTTCCGCTCGTTCGCCATCAAGGAGAGCGTGCAACTGCAGTTCCGCGCCGAGGCCTTCAACGCGACGAACACGCCTCACCTGAACAATCCGGGAACGAACGCATCGAACATGCGGCTGAACCCGGACGGTTCATTGTCGGCGCTGGGCGGCTTCATGGAGATCACCAGCGCGCGGGCCGATGAGCGGATTTTCCGCTTCGCGCTGCGGATTCAATTCTGACGCGGCTTATCACCGGCGGTGGAGATGCAGGCGCTGCAACTCCACCTTGCCGGTGACTTGAAAATAGACGGCGTTGAGTCCCTCGCGAAGATCGAGGGTGATGAGTTCCTTTGGGCCGCTGCGGGCCCTTGTTGTGGCGCTGAAGGATATGAGTGCGCCCTCGGGCTGATCGTTCACCGCGGCAGTGATTGTGCCGAGTCCCGGGCCGGTGAGTCCTTCGAGGGAAAGCGCGTAGCGGCCTGCTTCGGGGACATCGACATGAAAGGCGATGAAGTGCGGGCCAAAGCGGTCGACGCCTTCGGTGGCGAAGCTGAGCACGCGCACGTTGTCCTTGCCAAGGGTGATGGTCTCCTTCTTCAACGTGGCGTTATTCAGGGATGACGCGGCGATGGGGGTGTTCCAGCCGAGTTCGTAGGTCATGCGTTCGGGGGCCACGATGCGGCGCGCGGCGAGGGCGGGCAGCGCATCGGGGCGGGCGGGCGGCTCCATCGAATAGAGGTAGGTGACGCCGGTGTAATCCGTGGGCACGTTGTTCTTAACGGGGCCATGTTCGATGGTGAGCTTGATGCTTTTGCGGTAAGGCATGACGTCATTGAGGAAGACGCGGTAGGCGCCGGTGCGGGCGAGGTGCTTCTTGTAGTCGAGGCAGCCGCTCAACGGGAAGAGCACGCGGCTGTACCAGCGGCCGGGGATGTCATACCAGCCGCCATTGAAGAAGTCTTCGCTGCCGGTGCCGTGGATGACGAGTTCGCCGTCGATGGTGGCCTGATCGTCGCCTTCGAAGAAGCCGGTGTTGCCGGGTTGGAAGCCCTGGGATTGGAGGCTGACGGCGACGATCTGGCCATGGCCCTGAACGTCGGCGAAGACGAAGGGCTGGCCTGTGACGGTCTTGGGCTCGCGATGCCAGAGCGCGTAGAGACGGCCTTCCTCGGGCAGTTTCGGGTCTTTGGCGTGTTCGACTTCGACGGAGACATCGACAGGCGTGGCGCGCTCGGAGAGCAGTTCCAGGCGGGCGGATTTAGAGAAGGGCATGGGCAGGCGGAGGTAGCCGGCTCCGTCCTTGGTGCCGAACAGGAGCGATTCGGCGGCGGGATCGCCGAAGCTGTAGCCGAGCAGATCACTGACCGGCGCGAGGATGGCGGGCTTTGGATCGCCGTCCCAGAAGGCGCGCAGGACGATGTCGCGGTTGGGTCCGGCGAAGGCCGAGGCAGGGGCCAGCTTGAGGCTGAGAATGCGGCCACCGCTGTTGGCACTGAAGAGGACGGCGGGCTTGCCTTGGGTGAGGCGGTGCGTGCCCGCGGAGCGCAGGACGGCATGCTGGCGCGGGCGCGGCGTATCCGTGCCGAGGGCGTAATTGATCTGGTAGAACTGGAGCTTCGGACCACGGTAGAGCACCTTGATCGACTTCGTGAATCGGATGGGCACGTAGCAGAAATAGCCGCCCGCGCCGGCGCCGACATCGGGCTTAAGGAATGGCGCCTGGCGGCCGCTAAAGAGGTCAATGAACTTGACGGTGTAGCGCGGAGTGGGTTCGCCATCGACGTAGAATTCGACGGGATCCTGAGTGGGGGTTGGGGTCCAGATGCGGGTGAGCATGCCGGGGCCTTCGTTGAGTTCGGCGATGACGAGGGCATCGCCTTCCTTGCGCAGGAAGGAGTATTTGCCGGAGAAGCCATCGTCATTGCCGCCCGTGCGGTCATAGCTGGAGAACGCGCCGACTTTGCGCCAGGTGCGGATGCGCGCGAGATCGTCATGCTGGGCCGAGAGCGCGGCGCCGAGGAAGAAGAGCAGAAGCCGATGGTTTCGCATTTCGTTACTTCAGGAGAATAGCGGATTTCTTAGAATTTTTCCTTGGTGGCCTGATAGCAGGCAAGGGCGAGGGCGAAGACAAGGTCATCGTGTTTGGCGGGACTCCAGGTGTCGATAGCCTGGCGGCCGGCGGGACCGACACGGACTTTGAGGCTGGCCAATTCGGAGGCAAGGATGGGAGCGAGCGCGAGACGGTCGCAGATGCGGATACGGCCTTGTTCGAAGTGGATATTGAGGGCATTGAGCAGGAGATGACGCGGAACGTTGACATCGGGTCCGGTGCTCGATTCGGTGCGGCCCGCGGTGATGGTGACGTTCTTGACGTAGCCGAGGATGCCGCGCTCGCGGAGCAGGTCGCGGAAGGCCTGGCCGACGCCGGTGGCATCGAGCACGAGGCGGCAATTGGAATCGATATCGGGGTGGCGCACGATATCGCGGCATTTTTCGGCGGCCGTGACGTAATTGCAGCCGAGTTGGAGACGCTCGAGGTGGCGGACTTCGTAGCGGCGCTCGGTCTTGCGCTCCCAATCGATGGGGGATCGCGGTCCGGTGAGCCAGGTGGTTCGATCGACGATGGCGATGGCGGTGTAGTCGTTGGTCATGCCGAGATCGACACCGATGAAGAAGCGGCGGTCGAGGAAGCGGTCGGGGTCCACGCCAGGAGGCGGCGGCGCGGCCGGAGGCGCCACGACAAAGGGGTACTGGCCGGGATAGAAACGCAGGGGCTCGACGCCGGAAACGATGGCCTGCTGGATGGCTTGCGAGGAGATGAACTGGGCATCGTCGTCGTGGAATTCGCACATGTATTCCTGGCGGAAGAAGAATTCGGGCATGGCCTTGCGCTCGGTTTCGAGGTGATCGGGCGAAATGCGCGGGCATTCGGTGGCGGGAATGGAGATGCGGGTCCAGGACGGGTCTTTGGAGATCCAGGTTTCGTAGAAGAAGCCTGACTTGCCCTTGGGGGTGGACATGATCCAGAGGTCGCCGCCGGAGACGGCGAGCATGGGGCGGACGGCGAGGTACAGATCGTCGGGGACACGGGCGGCCTCATCGATGAGCATGAGCGAGACGTTGGAGAAGCCGCGGATGTAGTTGTCCTTACCGGGGAGTCCGACGATGCGGCTGCGGTTGGGGAGCTTGAGGGAGATGGAGTTGCCGGGGTCGCCGACGGGTTTGATGCCGAGGAGGTGGACGAATTCCTTGGCCTTTTTGAGGAATTCGGCGCTTTGGCGGGCGGATGGCGAGATGACGAGCGTGAGGGAGCCATCGTTGAACCACGCGTTGTGCACGGCCTTGAGTGCGGTAATGGTGGACTTGCCCCACTGGCGGCTGCAGTTAAGGAGACAGCGGCGCGGGTTGAGCCGCAGGAGTTCCGCCTGCTTGGGATCGGGCTGGAAGTTGAGCTGGCCGACGGCAAAGCTCACGGGGTCGAGCCAATATCTCAGGTCATGGTCAGGGTTGTGGGCCACGAGCTCTCTCCTTGTCCTCCTTCTCCAGTGCTTCGAGCAGCAGAAGGCGGATATTGGGATTACGGTTCACGATGCGGAGCATTTCCGGAGGCCAGTGGGCAAGGCGGCCCATGGGATGCGGCGTTTTCTCGGGTTCGGGCGATTTTTGGGCAGGGGTTTCCTGTTTGCCGCCGGCGAATTTCAGTGTTGCCGTGTGGGTCAACTGTTCGATGGGGAAATTATAGGGAGGCATAGGGGAAATTGGTCCTTTCCGGGGATTGCGAGGCATTCCAGGACATGGAGAACGCCAGGGAAGAGAGCAGCAGGACGACGATGATGGCGATTTTCCGGAAGGGATTGGGGCCGCTGGGTTCGAATCGTTGATTTTGTGTTTGCGGCGCGGGTTGCGGCTGCGGCTCCGGCGGCGGCTCGGGTTCGAATCCTTCGTTTTGTGAATTGGATGGGATTTGCTGTTCAAGATCGTGGAGGTCTTCGATGGACGGGAGTGGCTGGTTCTTGCGGTATTTTTCCAGGTTGCGCAGGGATCTGTTGAACAGGCGCTCCTGGCGGTCGAGGTGCTTGTCCAGGGTGTCGAGATTTCTGCCGCTGATGCGGTAGGCCAGCGCCTGGAGGATATCCGGGCCGATGTTGCCGCCGTACTTTTCGGTGAAGTCTTTGCGATTTTCGGCGATTGTGAGATTGATTTCGGCGGAATGGGCGGCTTCGAGGCGGCGGATCTTCCAGCGGGCGTGCACGAGGGAATCGACGAGATCGGTTTCGAGCTGGTCCTGGGGCTGGAGCAGGCCGTGGTATAAGCCGGCGAGGATCTGGAAGATCTCCTTGGACTCGGTTTCCAGGGCGACGCGGGTGGAATACATCCCGTGTGTTGTGCGATTGAGGGCGGAGCGCTGGCGCCCTTCGATGGAAGCAGCTCCACGACTTTTCGATCCGTTGACCTTGGATTGTTCGCTGCGGGTCAGGGGCATGATGTGAACCTCTGACTTGAGTGTAGATGCGGGGGTGGGCGTATTCGGGGTGGAAAGACGGAAGGCGGAAAGAATTATGTTGAAAAGACGAGAGATATACGGGAAAAAAATTGCGGAAGGGTTGTGACTGAAACACCGCGCGCCGCAATCATGGACTAATGCATCATCCGTGGTTTTCCGACGACGGCTCCTTGCCGCCAGCCGATACCGTCGCGGGGAGCCCGGATCACGCGGCGTCGCGCTTGTGGACGATCCGGGAGATTTGCTCCCCGAAGGCCCTGCGGGCGACGCGCAGATCGTACTCGGTTTGCAGGTTCAGCCAAGTCTCCGGGGTCATGTCGAAGTATACGCCGAGGCGCAAGGCGGTGTCGGCTGTAATCGCGCGGGTTCCGTGAACGATGGCATGGATGCGATTGGGCGGCACATGCAGGTCTC
>CALFYN010000663.1 GCA_937952345.1 uncultured Acidobacteriota bacterium | reverse complement strand
GGGTCCACCGCCCCGAGTCATCCTCGGGGCAGGTGAACCATCCCTGGTAGCCGAGCAGAACCTTCCCATCGAGCGAGGTAGGATCCACTTCGGCCAGCAGCACACCTTCACACACAACAAGGGCGAGCACAAATCGCGCGAAACGGGATTCGATCATGGGTACCTCACTAGAACTCGAGCCGCAGGGCCATCATCATTGTACGGTTGCCCGTCTTCGCGGTGATGCGGCCGAAGGTGGACGACGTGATGCCGGCGGCCGGGGCGCCAAGATTCGGGTGGTTGAAGATATTGTAGAATTCCGCCCGGTACTGGAGGCGCATGCGTTCGCGGATGGGTTGCCAGCGGCTCATCACCGAATCGAAGCCGAAGGTGCCGGGGTTGCGCAGGTTGGGCTCCGTGCGCGATCCGGTGCCGAAGGAGTAGGCGGCCGGATTGGCGTAGGCCGTTGTATCGAACCAGCGGTCCATAGTCTGTTCATTCGACGGAATGACGCCACTGCGGAGCCGGTTGGCATAACAGCCGAGGCCGCTGACGCCGGGAAAACTACAGGCTGCGCCGATGGAGATGGGCGTGCCCGTCTGCGCGGAGAGGATGCCGCTGGTCTGCCAGTTGCCGAGAATCCAGCCGAGAATACCCTCGGACAGGAAGCTCTTCCCGTGGCCTATCGGCAGCTCATAGATGTAGTTGGCGACGAAGCGCCTGGACACATCGGCCGCGGAGATGGATCGGGACCTCCCCAGATCGTACGGGTTGATGTAGTTGGTGCCGCCGAGGAAACGCTCGTTGACGTTGTCGATGAGCTTGGCGCCGGTGAAGGACACCTGGAACATCAGGCCGCGCTCGAAGGACCGTTCGGCGCGGAGGGTGAAGCCGTGGTACACCGAATCGCCCACCGAGGCGCGGATCTGGTTCACACCCGTGTAGTGCGGATAGGGCACGAGCAGCGTACCCTGCCGGACCTGGGCGGCGCTCAACGTGCCGATGGCGATTTTTCCGAAGAACGGATTCGGAACCAGGCTGTTCAGTTGGGTGCCCATGGACAGGTACTGGGGATTGGTGGCGTTGCGCGCGAAGTTGTTCCATATACGCTGGCCGCGGCTGCCGATGTAGGCGGCTTCCACCAGCATGTTTTTCCCGAGGCTGCGTTGGACGTTCGCATTCCACATCTGATTCATGGGTGTGCGCCAGTCGCGGAAGATGGCTCCGATGCCGCTGCCCACGAGGCTGTTCGGATAGGGACGGAGTCCGGTCACGAAGGGATTGGCGAGCGAGGCGCCCGTCACGGGGGTGTTGGGCGCTGCCGGGGGCTGTCCGAAGAACGTGCTGGTGGATACGGAAGAGCCGCTGCCGAGGTCTCCGGGGCTGGATCCGACGCCGCCGCTGCCCGGGGCGTAGAAGATGCCGTAACCGGCGCGGAATACCGTCTCGGGCAGGAAGGTGTAGGCCAGACCAACGCGCGGGGCCCAGTTGTAGTTGGGGTCGCTTGGGTAACGGTTGTTGGCGCTGGTCATGGTGAGAATGCCGCGTTGCCCCGTGGTTGGTTCGATCTGTTCGGCATCGAAGAAGGCGATCTGATTGTACCGCTCCTTGAACGGGGTTTGATACTCGAAGCGCATGCCGAGGTTCAGCGTCAGGTTGCGGCGCACTTTCCAGTCGTCCTGCAGATACCAGTTGAAGCTCGGCTGGGCCAGGGCGAGCGACGGGCCGATGGTGAACTGGCCGCCATCGGGTGATCCCAGCAGCATGCTGGCCAAGCCGTAACCGGCGGTGGCCGACGCCAGCGCCGGGTCCGGACCCTGGGTGTAGGCGCGGCCAAAGTTGAATGTGCCGGAGGGATAGTCGGGCCGGAACGTATTGAACTGGCAGATGAGGACATCCAACCCCGTTTTCACGGCATGCGACCCCTTCAACCAGGTGAGGTGGCCCTGGAATTCCGGTGTCGTTTCCGCATCCACGTTGTGCGAGGCCCGGTCCGGGCCGAGGGCGGTGAAGTCGGTGATGTTGAAGCGGGGGAACAGCGCGTCGGTGGATGCCGCCTTGAGGTAGGCGGGGAGTCCGAGCGTGGTGATATCGAAGCCGACGCTGAGCGGCGTGAGCTTGATCACCGAGCGCGTGTATCCGGCGCGGAACTCGCCGAAGAGGTTGGGGCTGAACGTATGTGTATCGCTCAATCCGGCGCTCTGCGAGATCGCTTGCTGATTGCCACCGCCATTGGTTCCTTCGCCCGGGAAGGCGATGTTCGTGTACGGGCTCGTGCGCGGCGTCGTCTGATAGCCGTAGCGGAAGAAGAGCTTGTTTTTGTTGCCGAAGCTCTGATCGCCGCGAACGAAATATTTGTCGGTTTTCACGATATTGGCGAAGTTCGCCGACCAGTTGACGTTCACCGTCGGTGAGTTCGGCAGTGTGGGCTCCGGATAATAGCCGAGCAGCTTGCGAGTGATGGGATCGATGCGGCTGGCAGGGACGATGTTGCCGGGAAATACGGTGCGTCCGAAGCGGCTGGATGTCGAAGAATCGGCCGCGGTGGTGAGCGGATCGAAGACACGGATGAGAGCGCCGCTCGATGTGAACGTTTGCGAGAAGTCGCCCGTTTTCTGCAATGCTGTTGGGACACTCGCCGTGGGTGTGCTCACGCCATGATCATTGACCTGCTCCCAGTTGAAGAAGAAGAAGGTCTTGTTCCGGCCATCGTAGACACGGGGGAGGTAGATGGGCCCGGATAGCGTGAAGCCGTACTCATTGCGCCGCTGCCGTCCCTTGCGCACATTGTTGCGGTTGTTGGCCCAGGTGTTGGCGTTCAGCTTGTCGTTGCGCAAGTAGTCATAGGCGCTGCCGTGCAGTTGATTGGCTCCGGAACGGCCGGCGGCCACGACGACGCCTCCCGCGGAGCGTCCGTATTCGGCCGAGAAGCTGTTGGTGATGAAGCGGACCTCCTGCACGGCTTCCTGCGGCGGAGTGTAGGCATTGTCGAGCGTGGAGTTGTTCCGTGTATCCTGCCCGTCGAAGAGGATGGCGTTGGTGTTGGAGCGTCCGCCGCTGACGATGGGTCCGGTGCCGGTATTGCCGGTGGCAATGACGCCCGGGGAGAGGGTGAGCAGCGAATAGGGGCTGCGCCCAGTGGGCAATTCGATGATCTGCTTTGCTCCCGTGACATAGCCCAGCGAGGAGCTTACCTGGTCCACCATGACGGCGCTGGAGGTGACGGTGATCTCTTCATGCACGCTGCCGGGGCGGAGCGTGACGTCGATGGTGGCGATCTGGCCCACCAGCACGGGTACGTCGGCCACGCGGTTGGTGGAGAATCCCTGCAACTCGACGGTCAGGTTGTACCTGCCCGCCGCCAGATAAGGGATCTTGTAGTTGCCGCTTTCGGTGGTTTCCACGACGGCGGCGACTCCCGTGGCCTGATTGACGGCGGTCACCTTGGCGCGCGGGATGGAGGCGCCGGTGGGATCGAGCACCGTACCGGAGATGCCGCCTCGTTCCACCTGGGCGAGCATCATCGGGCAGACGGCGATGAGCAGGGCCGCCGGCCAGAATGCATTTTTATATATCATATAAGACTCCTGAGTCTGAAACACTTCTCTCTCTTCACCGTTGCACCTGTTATTCCCCGGCCGACCAGATCGACCGGATGGTTTCTTCCTGGCTGAACCCCCGCGGGCAGGCCTCACTTTTCGTGTTGGCGAAGTACCATCGGAGCCTTTCGCCGCCATCGGGGTCGGCTGGTCCGTTGGTGAGCATTCTGCCGCCCGGCATCTGGAGGAAGCCGTTGCGGTCGTGCCGCTTGAGCCATTGCCAGGCGTATCGCAACCATTCATTGCGGTAGGCCTCGGGCTGATGGGAGAACCAGGTGATCTCGTCGTAGCCCCAGGTAAAGATGGATGGGCGCTCGGTTTGCGAGGCCTGGCCGGGGTTGCGCGTTCCGCCGAAGTTGTCGAACTCCACCAGATAGGGGAGGTGTTCGCACTTCCAGCCACTGGGGGCGATGCCGCCGCGGGAGCGCTGGTAGAGGGAATCGGAGTATCCCACCTCGAGAACAGCCTTTCCGGGGGAGCCCGCCACCTCTCTGGGCCGCAGCGGGAACGAGTGGAAATCGAGCAGCAACTTGCCGTCCACCACCGGCCCTGCCTTGGGTACGTGCGCATCGAGGATCACGTAGTGGCGGCGTGCTTTCCTTTTCGCGTAAGCGCGCACGCGGTGGAGCAGGTCGGCCCAATGGCGATACTCCGGGTCACCGCGGCCCATCAGGTCGAGTTGGCCGACATGAATGGCCTCGATGCCAATGTCGATGTAGGAAGCCGAAAGGAAGAAGAACCACATCTTCGTTTCCAATTGCCGGATGTCGGGAACGGAGGACCCCTGGCGCCAGTGGTTCACCATGCGTCCGTCGGGAAAGAGCATGTTTTCGTAATCGAAGTGCCGTGTTTCGGGCGGCGCCTGGAATTCTTCGAACACCCATTCGGGCACGGGAATCTGCCCTACTTCCTGCGTGACGATTTCAAAGACGCAGGATTGCAGCACCATGTCAGGGTCGACGCGGTGCAAACGACGCACCATTTCACGGCCCTGTTTCCAGAATTCGGGCTCGGCGAGCCTCGATTCCCGGCCCCAGACGTAGATGGTTCTGCCGGCGAACTTGGCTCCTATGTTGCGCAGCATACGGATGTCGTCGTCGAGGTTCCCTGGCGACCGATAGAGTTCGGTCATCGTGATCGATCGGGAGAGGTAGTTTTCGAGAACCGGGCGGCTGATGCTGCCGTCGAAACGGTAGTCGCGGGGAGCGGCGCGGAGGGGAAAAATTGTGAGAAGGAGAGCAAATGCGGGCAAAAACCGGACGCTATTCATGACCCTGAAGTCCTTTTCTCCAACAACCGGGCGGTAATTCCGGTCGCATCACCGCCGCGGCTCGCACCGCCGCGGGGCGGAGCGCGAAATCATCTTCTTATGCGGAGAGGCGTTTCGCCTGCAAGAATCGTTACTTCGTCCCGTGAAATGGATTGAAATCGGTGTTCGTGTCATAGACATCGATGCCTTCCGATTTCTTCAAGCCGTTCACCACGAGATACGTAATCGGTGTCATGGCGGCTTCGTAGACCACCTTGCTGAGGTAGCCGGAGAAGATCAGGGTAACGAGCGTGGATACGCCGACCGTGCCCCCGAAGGCCAATCCGATGACCACGATGGTGTCCACCAATTGCCCCACGGCCGTGGACCCGATGGTGCGCACCCACAGCATTTTGCCTTCGGTAATCACCTTGAGCCTGGCCATGACGAAAGCATTGGCGAACTCGCCGCACCAGTAGGCGATGAGGCTGGCGACGACCAACCGCGGGACGAAGTTGAAGACCTTGGCGAAGGCTTCCTGATCGTGCCACTCCGGCGCGGGGGGCAGGGCGACGATGGTCATTCCCATGACGGCCAGCAGGGCGGAGGCGACGAAGCCGGTCCAGATGGCGCGGCGCGAGGCCCCGTATCCGTAGACCTCAGTGAAGATGTCGCCGAAGATATAGGTAATGGGGAAGAGGATCTGGGCTCCGCTGAGGCGCAGATCGCCGATGGCGATCAGCTTCGGGGCGACCAGATTGGAAATGATCAGCACCACCACGAAAGCATTGATGAGATGATCCAGGTGTTTGTAGCGAGGCTCGAGTTGCATCCTTGGATCGTTCTATTTTAACAGGCGGGGCCATGGTTGCCGCGCGCCCCCGGCGTGTGCTGTGGTGAAGGAATGAAGCGTGCGTTTGCCGTTGCCGGGGTCTTGCTGCTTTCCTGCGGGCAGCCTCCCCTTGATACGGAAGGAATTGATCCGGAATATATCGCGAACTTCAGCGCCGCGCCGGAGATTATGGAAAGCAAAGAGAATCCCTTCACAGAGGAAAAAGCCGTGTTGGGTCGAATGCTGTATTACGAAACTCGGCTATCGAAGGGCGGAGACATTTCCTGCAACAGTTGCCATCCGCTGGACCGCTACGGTGTGGATGGGGCGGCGACTTCGGCGGGGCATCGCGGCCAGCGCGGCTCGCGCAACGCTCCGACGGTGTACTTTGCCGCCGGGCACAAACTGCAGTTCTGGGATGGGCGGGCCAAGAATGTGGAGGAGCAGGCGAAGGGTCCGATGATGAATCCGGTGGAGATGGCGATGGGCGGGGCGGCGGACGTGGAGAAGACGCTGCGCTCGATTCCTGGCTATGGGGTGGCTTTCGCGAAGGCGTTTCCGGGGGAAGCGCAACCCGTTACGCTGGATAACGCGGCGCGGGCCATCGGCGCCTTCGAGCGCAAGCTGGTGGCGCCCTCGCGCTGGGACCGTTTTCTCAAGGGCGACAAATCGGCGCTGAGCAGGGAAGAGCAGGCCGGGTTTCTGGCGTTTTATAAGGCCGGCTGTGTCGTCTGCCACGGGGGGACTTACGTGGGGGGACAGGTGTTCATGAAACTCGGCATGTTCAAGCCGTGGAGCGGGGAAGCGGACCTGGGCCGTTTCGCCTTGACCAAACGGGAGGAGGATAAGCTGATGTTCAAGGCTCCTTCTCTGCGGAATGTAGAGAAGACCGCGCCGTACTTCCACGATGGATCCGTGCCTACCTTAGAGAAGGCGGTGCAGATCATGTCGGAGTATCAATTGGAGAGGCCGGTGACGGAATCGGAGCAGAAGCGGATCGTCGCCTGGCTGAAGTCGCTGACCGGGGAACTTCCCGCCGCTTATATTGCTGCGCCGCAATTGCCGTAGATGCGGGTGTTAGACAGACTTACGCCTGCGTATCCAGCCGAGTGCGCCCAAGCCCAAGCCAATGAGGGCCCACGTTTGCGGCTCCGGAGCTTCGCTGTCCACGAGTGAATAGAAGCCGCCCCCAAAGTGGTTGTATCCGTAAAGGAAACCCACCGTGCCAATGGCGCTGGTGTTGAATCCGTAGGGGGTGGTGAACACGAAGACCGCCTGGCGCGATACCAGAGGCGAGCCCGTCAATGCGGAACTGAGGTTTCCTGAACCTACGATGCCGAAATCGATTCCGCCGACGCCATCCGTTCCGGAGATGTTGTTTGTCCCGAAACGGTCACTGAGGCTGAATGTTCCAAAATCCGCGGCGCCGAGAAGGTTTACCGTACCGGCCGGCAACACTCCGCTGACTGCATTCTGGTAGGCCCATTCCGCGCCGATGTCGACTGAGGCGTTTGTGCAATTGGGGCAGTTCAGAAGGTTCTGTACACTGTTGACGTACGCCATCACAGGGGTCAGGTTTTGCTGGGTGGAAAAATACACACCGGTGAGAACGTCGCTGGGAGACGTTGCTGTCATCAAGGAGTTGTTGGTCAGTGTCACCTGCAATATGTTGTTGCCAACCAGGGAAAAGTTCACGTTGGCGTTGCCCGCCGAGAACTCTACGGATCCTGCAAAGCAAGTGCTTCCTACCGACCACAACCACAAACTGATTGCGACTAGCCGTTTCAACTGGCGTTCCTCCTGATATGCCTCTCGCTGCGCAATGCGGGGCTTCCTTAGGGTAAGAAGTCTTGAGCAATAGGAGAATAGGAGGATAGTAGGATTTTGATGGTACGCGGCGGGTACCAGGCTTTCGGTACTTTCGGGATGACGTACTATAACGCCGGACCCGCCGCAGGTTTGGGCATGGGGAAGGAAAGGCGAATTTACGCGCTATCCTTCGCGTACCGCCCGCTTCACCGGGTCGAACACCATGCGCCGGCCTCGGATCATCGATTCGTCAGAAAGGATGACGGCGACCGAATGCGAGTATCCGGCGTCAATCGGCGCGTTCGGCTGCTGGCGGGAGCGGAGGCACTTGAGCCAGTTGAGCATGTGGGGATCGCTTTCCATTTCCGGGATGCCGGTGCCTTCGGGAAGCGGCTCCTCGGCGCCCTGGCTGAGGATGGGGAATGGCTTGCCGGACCAGCCCGAGGCATCGATGGTGCCCTTGGTTCCGAAGAACTTGAGGTAGTTGCCGTTCCCGGTTCCGAAGGCGGTGCTGTAGCGGACGAGGAAGTCTTCGTATTCGAGGATGGTTTCGACCGAATCGGGGGCGTTGTAGTCGTCCTTGAAGCGGAAGGAGCCGCCGAGGGTGACGCAGCGTTTGGGCATGCCGCAATTAGTGATGTGGTGCACGAGGTCAATGAAATGGACCATCAGGTTGGCGTGGGGGCCGCGGGAGAAGTCGCGGTAGCCATACCAGCCGGTGTGCATCTGCGGATCCCACGGGCGGTCTTTGCGGTTGAAGAGGAACGCCTTCCAGTCTGTGTCTTCGGGCTTGAGGTCGCGGCTGCCGCGGCTGTGCCAGTAGGGTTTGAGGGAATTGCGCTCCTGTTCGACTTTGAAAATCTTGCCGAGTCCGCCGCCGGTGACGAATTTCCGGGCGGCCATGGAACTGGGCAGGGAGCGAATTTGCGTGCCCATTTGCACAATTCGATCCGATTTTTTCACCGTATCGACGGCTAGAAGCAATTCTTTCATTTCCATGGCCAGCGGTTTTTCGACGTAGGCATCCTTGCCGGCGCGGACGGCGTCGGTGAGCATGGTGGAATGCTGGTGGTCCGGGGTGGCGATAATGACGGCGTCGATTTCCTTCATGGCGAGGAGTTCGCGGTAGGCGGCCATCTGTTTGGGATCGCCGGCATTGGCCTGTTTGGAGGTTTCGGCGGCTTTTTCGCGATGCTGTTTCCAGATGTCGCAGACGGCGCGAAACTCGACATTGGTTTGCTCCTTGAAGGGGATGGCTCCCTTCATGAGGGCGTTGATGCCGCGGTCGCCGCAGCCGATGAGGCCGATGCCGATGCGGTCATTGGCGCCGAGAATGCGCTGGTAGGATAGCGCCGTGAGCGCCGTGGCCTGGATGGCCTGCCTTCTAGTGGTGGACATGAAGAACCCTCCTGCTATGGATGAGCGATGAAGTCGGTGCGCCCACCGTCGACGGTGAGCACCTGAGCTGTGATGAAGCCTGCTTCTTCGGACGTGAGAAACGCCGCGGCGGCGGCGATGTCTTCGGGCGTGCCGGTGCGCCGCATCATGGCCTTTTGGGCGACGGCGTCGAAGTTCATGCCGCTCGATGCGGCCATTTCGGTGAGGATAAATCCGGGAGCGATGGCATTGACGGTGATGCCGGACGGGCCGAGTTCGAGGGCAAAGCGGCGGGTCAAGGCGATGACGGCGGCTTTCGTGGCGGCGTAGAAGGTGGTGCCTGCCATGGAGGTGCCGAGGGCGGCGATGGAGGTGAGATTGACGATGCGCCCCCAGCCGCGGTCCTTCATTGCGGCGGCGGCGGCGCGAGTGACACGCACCAGCCCGTCGACGTTGACGTTGCGCATCGGCTCCATTTCGGCGAAGTCGAAGTCAAACAGATCGCCGCGGCGCAGGATGCCGGCGTTATTGATCAGGATGTCGATGGGGCCGACAGCGCGGGAAACATCGGCGACGAGGGTTGCGCAGTCCTCCGCGACGGCCAAGTCCGCGGCGAAGATGGCCGCCTCACCCCCAGCCTGCCGAATGGCAGCGGCGGTTTGCTCCGCCTCCTGACGGCGCTCACGGTAATGGATGGCGACCGCGGCGCCATCGCGGGCCAGTCGTATGGCGACGGCCTTGCCGATGCCGCGGGACGATCCGGTCACCAAAGCGACTTTTCGTTGGTTCAAGAGTGTCGAGCCTCAGCATCCATCTTATGCGGGAAGCCGAGGCCGCGGGAAATGGCGGGCCTGGCGCTCTATTCGGCGAAGTAGAAATTGGATTCGCCCGAGGGCGTGGCAACCGGCAGCGGGATGTTCGTGTGGGGCACGGCCGGACGTTGCACAACCGGGCCGCGCTTGAGATCGGGGAACTTCTTCGGCAGATTGATGGCGCTGCGATAGTCATCGCCATTGAGGCGGTGCGCGCGCTCCAGGCGGCGCTGTTTGTCGAACTCCGTCCAACTCATGCGGGACTTCAGGAAGTCGAGGGCGAAGCCGCGGCTTTCACCGTCGTAGCTGAAGAGGGCGATGTTCTGAATCGGGACACCGTACATCGCCAGCGCTTGGAGGAATAGGGCCATGTTCATTTCGGTGGGTTTGTAATGGCCGCTGTCGGCGCGGATCGCTTTGATCCTGCCGTGAACGATGTGGATGGTTCCGGCCATGGTGACGATTCCACCGCCGTTGAACGAGGAATGGAACGTGCCGGAGTGTGAACCGGTGTCGCCCACGTCGGCTTTGCCCAGAAAGACGACGCGTTCCAGCGTCATGGCGAAGATGCAGTAGTCTTTGGACCCGGCGGCCATGTGTCCGTTCTCACCTCTGCGCTTCACTTCCGTGTAGCAGCGGCTGGAGTCGGCGAGGGCGAGGCGGTGGCTCAGCTTGGGATCCCACCACTGGTACTGGTAGGCGAGGCCTCCCTTGAAGCGCAGGCGGTATTGCGCGGCTTCGATGGGGGAGAAGTACTTGGCGCGGCCCTGGCCATGATCGACCTGAAAACCATGCGTATGCATGTCCCTGCCATAGATTTCGCGGACGGTTTGGGCCACTTTGGTTTGGGAACAGTTCCAGGTTTTGGCGAGGGCGCCGACGATGGATTCAAACAGCGCCAGAACGACGGGGTAGCGCTGGCGCTCGATGTTGGGATTTCTCTCGTGGTAGGCCTTGATCCAGAAGTTGCAGGTCATGAAGAGATCGCAGAGGATGACGACGCGCTTGTCGGGGTTCGTTTCATGCTTGGACAGCAGCCAGTCGATGTGGGACAGGATGATGTCTTTGCGGCGAACGGCGAAGGTGACGCTGGAATCGGAACGGAACCGGCTGGCGCTGGGGACGCTGGAATAGGTGATGATGCCCATGGTGGGTTGCTCCTCTGTGCAAGTGCGGGTCTGTTTGAGGCCCGTCTACACAGGGAAGCGACGAAATGGGGTGGTGGGCTTCACCGGATGTGGAGATTTTCGAGTTCAGGTGCGCGGCGCATCCAACCCGAGTTCGTGAAGGGAAGCGGCACTGAGCGCACGATGGGCGAGGTCTTTGAGCTCCGTGGATGATGTCATCTGTTGAATGCGGGCGATGACACCTGCATCAATGGACCCGAAGCGAGTGGCCAGCACATCGAGAAGCATCTCACGGAGGGCCTCCACACGGCCCCTCTCTAAACCCTTCTCCAAACCCTTGGCGAGACCTTTCGCTATGCCCCGTTCTTCCCAACTGGTGACGTACTCCACGATCGCCTCCTTCTCCTTCGGCTTCC
>CALFYN010000662.1 GCA_937952345.1 uncultured Acidobacteriota bacterium | reverse complement strand
TTTGCGAACTTCACCCCAGCCGCCGTTCAGCGTCTTCTTCTCGCCTTGCTCGAAGCTTCCGAAGGGGTACTTCTTGGCGGCTTTCTCGTCCACCTCGATTCCCCAGCCAGGGGCTTCGTTGGCGTACAGGTAGCCGTCCTTCATCACGGGGCATCCCTGGAACACTTCCTGCGTTCGCTCATTGAAGGGCGAATACTCCTGGACGCCGAAATTGTACGAAACCAGATCCAAAGCAACGTTCGCCGCGTGGCCCACCGGCGATACGTCGCCCGGCCCGTGCCACGCCGTACGCACGTTGAAATGCTCCGCGAAATTGGCCATCTTGCGGCAGGGTGTGAATCCGCCGGCTTGGGTGACGTGCACACGGATGTAGTCGATGAGGCGTTGCGCGATCAGCGGATTCCACTCCTGCGGACTGTTGAACAATTCACCCATCGCGATCGGCGTTGTGCAGTGCTGGCGGTAGAGCTTGAACCACTCGTTGTCTTCCGGCGACACCGGATCTTCCAGGAAGAAGAGACGGAATTTCTCCACATCCTTGCAGAATTGCAGTGCCTGCGTGGGATGAATGCGCTCATGCACGTCATGCAGCAACTCCACTTCCTCGCCGAGATGCTTGCGGCACTCTTCGAACATCTTCAGCGCCCGCCGGATGTACGCGGCCGGTTCAAACACCGGTCCTTTATGCAAGGCGGCAACCTGAGCCGAACCGCCGCGCGAGCCGTAACCGGCCATGCCAGGGACGCCCACCTGCACGCGGACATGGCGGAACCCGCGAGCCATATAGCCCTTCGCCGCCTCGATCAACTGCGGAAAATCAGCACCGCTCGCGTGGCCGTAGCAATCGGCGGCTTCACGCACTTTGCCGCCCACCAGTTGGTAGACGGGCATGTTTGCCTGGCGGCCCTTGATGTCCCACAGCGCCTGGTCTACACCGCTGATAGCGTTATTCAACACGGGGCCATTCCGCCAGTAGGAAGAGTTGTACATCGCCTGCCACAGATCGTCAATGCGATCGGCAGGCTTCCCCACCAGAAAGGGCCGCAGATAGCGTTCCACGGCGGGCACCACCAGATCGGCGCGCTGCGTGTAGGTGCCGCATCCGTATCCGTAAAGCCCATCCTGATCCGTCAGGACTTTCACCACGATCAGGCGCAGTCCAGCGGGTGCGGTGGCGATCACTTGCACGTCTTTGATCTTCGGGGATGGCAAGCCGCGCACGGCGCGCTGGACTCGTTCCTGCGCCGCGGCCTCGCGCTTCGACATCAGGGTCGCGCCGCCTGCGGCGGCAATCATCTGGAATAGCTTCCGGCGGTTCATAAGAACAACCAATCTACTACAAATCAACGCTGCAATAGCCAGCGCGGCGCGATTTGATCGGTTTCATCCGCGGTGATTAGAAAATCAAGCAGGCGATCTTTCATTTCCCGCACGGTTTCGCGGTGTGCGGCGGAATCGTAGAGGTTGTGTTCCTCCTGTGGATCATTCTGCAAATCGTACAATTCGCCGCCGTGCCCGGGGTAGTGATTGTATTTCCAGCGCGCCGTGCGAATCATCTTCGCATCGGGATGGACGATGCCCCCTGCTCCCTGGCCCGCCGTATACGGCATGTCGAGCGAACCGGAGTTGATCACCTCGGGGATGACATTCTCCGCAAAGACGAACTCGCGCTTTTGCGCACGCAGCACAGACCGGCCGTGGATGGAATTGGGCGCCGCAATACCGCAGAGTTCCAGCAGTGTCGGCAGCACATCCACCATCTCCACCAACTCCTGGCGCACTCCGGGTTTGATCTGACGCGGATAGCAGAGAAGGAAAGGTACGCGCACCGATGCTTCGAAGAACACGTTCTTCCCTTCCAGGCCCTTGTCCAGTAGTTGGTCGCCATGATCCGTGGTGAAGACTATGATCGTGTTGCCGGCTTGCCCGCTTCGCTCCAATTCATCCAGAATCAGTCCGATTTCCCGGTCGAGCATCGACACCCCGGCATAGTAACTGCGATAGATCCACTGCAGCCGCTTCCGGTCCATCGCATACTGCGGCTTGCCGCGCAGGATCTGCTTTTGCACGGGAAGCGGAAGCTTCTCAATATCGGCAAGCGTCATCTGGCGCGGGAGTGGGATCTCCACATCGTCGTACATCGCATCGTAGGGCTCCGGGACCGTATGCGGAGAATGAGGCTTGAAAAATGAAGAATACAGGAAAAATGGCCGTTGCCCCGTGGCGTAGTCGCGCAGCATGCGTCGGGTCTGGTCGCCCGCCCATGCCGTGGGAGTGTGCTCATAGGCGATGGCGGCTCGAAATGGATTCTTGCCGGGCAAGGGCGCTGTGGATTGATATCCAACATTGGCCTTCGGGTCTGCCTGCTTGCGCCAGGCTACGTAATCGGAATAGGGATCGGTTGCCCCCACTCCATCGTCCAGCAATACGCGATCCCAACCCAGACTCCGCGCATGGTCCGCCGTCGGAGGATAGTAATGCAGCTTGCCCACAACCCCGGTCTGGTAGCCTGCATCACGGAAATACTGCTGCGCCAGGCGCTCACGGCCGTCGAGCGGTGTGTAGTTGACCCGATTCTTGTGGCTGTGAGGATAACGTCCGGTGAAGTAGCTCGCGCGCGACGGTACACACACAGGAGCCTGTACAAAGGCTTGCTGGTAGTTGGCCGATCGCCCCGCCAGCCGGTCCAGATTCGGCGTGCGGATGAGGCGGTTGCCGTTCGCTCCGAGGCAATCGAAGCGCAGTTGGTCAACCATGATCCACAGGACATTCGGCTTTTGTTGCCGCTGCAACAGTAGAGCGGGAGCATGCAGAAACTGCCGGCGGGAGACAGACATGCTATGAGGCTACTACCATTGCTCCGGGCTTGTAAGCAGCAGCGCGACCGGACAGTGTCGGAAAAGGACCGAAAGTGGAACGCCCGAAGACCGAGCCTCGACGCGCTCTCCAGTGAATACGTTACGATACCAGCCCGGCGCCAGCGAGACTACTGTCTCCGCCAAAGCGGATTCCTGCAACTCCAGACGCGGACAAACGGCGACTACGGACACCTTGTCGCGCAGCCGCGCAAACGCAACAATCCGGTCCGCTGCTTCTCCAACTCCCCCGATCGGGATGTAATCGCCGTGCAGAAATAAATCCGCATGCTGGCGACGCAGACGCAGTGCTGACGCCGTGATGTACTGTTTCACGCGCCCATCGGGCCAGTTCTGCAGCATCACTTCCAGAGCTTCCGCGGAGCCTCCCGCTGCAATGTGCGGCTCCAGACTGTCCAATCGGGCCGCCAGCGCGGCAAAATCCACCGGACGCCGGTTGTCCGGATCCACCAGGTTCAAATCCCAAGTCTCTGCCCCCTGGTAGAAGTCCGGCACACCCGGCGCTGCCACTTTCAGTACCACCTGCGCTAGCGAAAGGATCATGCCTCGTTGCGCCACCATTTGCTGGAACGGAAGGAATTGCGCCAGAAATGGCTCCGCACGCGTCCCCAGCAATGTCTGTTCGACAAAGCGCGCCACCGCCTCGTCGTAAGCCGCGTTGGGGTGCACCCAACTCGTGTGGATCTTCTTTTCCTTTGTCGCCTTATTCATGTAGCGCACCATGCGTTCGGCGAATTCCGGGGTCGCTTCCGTGCTGCCGGCAGGCCATGCCCCAAGCAGGGCTTGATAATAAAGATATTCATCGCTGCGATCGGGTGCGAAATCCTCATTCAGCCGCACGCGCGCAGAGGAATTGATACGGCCCCAGCGCATCACCGCATCGCGCCATTGCCTCGGGATCTCGGATAGCACGTTGATCCGGGCCCGTCCGTCTTCACCGCGCTTGGTGTCGTGTGTTGCCGTGCAGATCATGGACAGCGGATGCGTCCGCAACCGCTCGATGTTGGCGCGATGAAATTCCTCCACGCTGACGCCGAACCGCGTCGGATGCCCGCCCACTTCGTTGAGCGAAAGCAACGGTCCATATCGATAGAAGGCGGTGTCCTCTAAACCCTTGGCCTGCACCGGGCCGGTATACTGCTGGAACTTCATCGCGAAGTGAACCCGCCGGTCATATTCCTCGCGGCTCAGCCCCGCCGATTCCCTCGGCAAAAGCATGTCGCGCAGAAATTCAAAGATCGAAGGTTCCAGTGCCGGGTTGCGCCGTAATGCTTCCTGGATTGCCTGCTCCACGTTGTTCCGGTCAAAGGCGTCAAAGACGCCATGGTGAAAATAAGTGCGGTAAACAGGAAAGCATGCGGTTACCTCTGTCAACGCTTCTCGCAACGAAGGAAGGGTGAAATCCCGATAGTGCCGGTCACTTTCGGAAATACGGTTCAATTCATGCGCCAACACGTTTAACTCGCTCGCCATCGATGTCGAGACAATGAGCTTCTTGGCCGAATAGACCACCTCGCTCAGCGTTCGCTTCGCCCCCGTGAACCGCGCGTAGAGCTTGCGGAATTCGTTCCCGTTGGATCGTTCCACAAACAGGCCGTTCAACAGGTTCAGGAACTCGTACCCCGTGGTGCCGTGCACCGCCCAATCCTCCCGCAGATTCTCCCCTTCGGAAAGGATTTTCTCCACTGCAAGATAGATCCGCGCAGGCCGTATGCGCCGCGTCAGTTCATCGAAGTAGCGCGCCGGATCGAATAATCCGTCCACATGGTCCAACCGCAAACCTGTCACGGCGCCGTCGCGGATCAATTGAAAAATCAGACGGTGGGTTTCGTGAAACACCGCCGGATCCTCCATCCGGATGCCGGCCAGTTCATTGATGTCGAAGAAGCGCCGGTAATTGATCTCGTGCATCGCCGTCCGCCAGAAGGACAGCCGGTAAGGCTGCGCTTCCAGCAGTGCATGCAGCAGGTCATAGGATGCCGCATTGCCCGGAGTGCCGTTAAATAATCTCACGTTGTCTTCCACGTGATGGCGGATTTCTTCGGAAGTCCGGATTAATTCCGCAAGCCTTTGCCTGGCTACTTCCTTTTCCCGCTGCCGGTCGGCCACTGAATCCGGCTCCGATACGGTGTATGCCGGGATGTGGTCCAGATGGAACAGAATGCTCTGGAACTGCGTCAGGTGGGGATCCGATGGCGGCAGAAACGCCTGCAGGCGGTCCAGATTGTGGCGCAGCAGAAGCCGTAGTTGGCGCGGATTGAGAGGCAAAACATGGTCGTAGTAGCGCAGTTGGAACACGTCCTCGACAAACTCCAGCCGGAGTTTGCCTTCGTCCAATGCCACTCCGTATTGCTCACCCAGAATAGGCAGCAGTAACTTCCCCTGCAATTCATCCTTGACCGGATTCCAGTCAATGTCGAAGTATTGCGCGTACGGCGACGACGGCCCGTTTTCCAGGATGTCCCGCCACCAGCGATTGGCCACCGGATGCGCGCCCATGTGGTTCGGTACGAAATCCAGCACCATTCCCAGATTGTTTGCCTGCAGCGCGGACGACAAGGCAGCGAACCCTTCCTCCCCGCCAAGAACCGGGCTGATCACCGAATGATCGCACGTGTCGTAGCCGTGGCTGCTGCCGGGCGACGCCGCCAGCACCGGCGAGCAATAAAGTTCCGTGACACCGAGACGGGCAATGTATGGCGCCAGTTTGGCCGTCTCCTCCATCGACAGAGAAGGATTGAGTTGGATTCGATATGTGGAAACAGGCAGCCTGTCCGGGAATTCCGTCATCGCAAGTCCTCCTTCCCCTGCCATGCCAACACAATCACACCCTCCCGCTGGAACTGCACAAACCCACTGCCGGGCATGTACTCGGGCGGAAGCGGATCGGAAGTGTAGCGCGCATCCTCCGTCGAGAGCAGGATTTCGCCGTAGCCTTCGGGCAGTTCCACTCGTGGCGCCCCTCGCAAGGCAACAGCAATCGCCAGATCTCTGCGGCGCAGCACCAACGCATCCGTCCCTTGTGCCTCGATCTGCAATTCCGGCGAGCGGAGGCCGGGCTCCGCGGCGTGTTCTCGCCGCAGCGCCAGCAGATCCCGATACAGGCGATAGGTCGATGCATGCGGCTCGACAAGCCGTTCTTCCCAGATCAGCCGGCTCCCAGTGAATGTGCTTTCGGCTTGCGGATCGGGAACCTCGTGCGCAAAGGAAGAGAACTTACTGAACTCGCGCCTCCGCCCCGCGGACACCAGTTTTCCCAACTCCTGATGATGATCCGTGAAATATTGGAACGGTGTTGTCGCTGCCCACTCCTGCCCCATGAACAGTAGCGGGGTCTCCGGCAGCAAGAGCAGCAAAGCGCTCGCGGCGCGATACGCAGCCCCGGAGATAGTGTGGTGCAACCTGTCCCCGAAGGCCCGGTTCCCGATCTGGTCGTGATTCTGGATGCAGAGCACGAACTTCGCATACGCCAGTCCCGCTGGGTCTGTGCCCATGCGAAACCAGCCTTGCCGCGCGGTCTGTGCAATGCCTGCCGCCGATCCGTCGAACGGGCGGAAATATCCCTCCGAATCTCCCGCAAGACCACGCCGCACCTGGTGATGAAAATCGTCTGCCCAAACGCCATCCAATTCCCAGCCCCCATCACGCTCCGCATAAAGCTGAAACGCGAGATTCCGCGAGTCTTCAGCGATCACCAGCACACGCTTTCCCGATTCCGCCACCGCGGCGCGCACTGCGGCCGCAATCGCTGCCACGATGTGCCGTGCGCTGTCGTCCTCAATGGCATGCACCGCATCCAGTCGCAGTCCGTCGAAATGATATTCACTGATCCAGCGCAGCGCGTTCTCCAGAAAGTAGTCCCGCACGGCCGCGCTGCCCTCGCCGTCGAAGTTGATGCCGTCTCCCCAGGGACTGCGATGGCGTGTGGAGTAATACTGCTTGGAATAGACGCCCTGGTAGGCGCCGTCGGGCCCGAAGTGGTTGTACACGACATCCAGCAACACCGCTATGCCGAGCTCATGAGCCCGGTCCACGAGAGCCCGCAGATCGTCCGGCGTTCCATAGCAGCGCGCCGGTGCGAACGGAGCGACACCATCGTATCCCCAATTCCACCGCCCGGGAAAATCGGCGATCGGCATCAGTTCCACCGCGCTGACGCCTAATTCTTTCAGGTAACCAAGCCGATCCGCTGCCGCCGAAAAAGTGCCCTCCGGTGTGAATGTGCCCAAGTGCAATTCATAAATCACCAGATCCTCAAGGGCAATGCCCGTAAACGCGGCATCCGTCCACCGGTAGCGCGAAGGGTCAACAACCATCGATGGCCCATGCACCCCGTCCGGCTGAAAGCGCGAAGCGGGATCCGGAAATGGCCCCTCCCCGTCGACACGAAACCGGTAGAGTGCACCCACCGGCACACCGGGTACGGTGACAGCGTAATACCCGCCGGGCTCTCGATGCATGCGGTGGACTGCACCCTCATGCAAGACCAGTTCCACACGCTCCCGCGAAGGAGCCCACACGCGAAACGTTGTAGAACCTTCCGAATACGTGGCGCCCAGCGCCACGGGGAGCCCTAGCATTTCACTCCCAGGGCGCGGTCAAGATTATACGCCGCGCTGATCAAGCCCAGATGCGTGAACGCCTGCGGGAAGTTCCCCAAGGCTTCGCCGGAAGGGCCGATCTCTTCCGCATAGAGCCCGAGGTGATTGGCGTAGGTAAGCATTTTCTCAAAAACGAATCGCGCTTCATCCAGCCGTCCCGCCCGTGTCAGCGCCTCTACCAGCCAGAAAGTGCACATGGAAAACGTCCCTTCATTGCCACTCAATCCGTCGCCGGCGCCCTCGCCAATCTGGTAGCGGTGCACCAGGCTGTCGGACACCAGTTCATCCATGATTCTGTCAATCGTATGCAGCATGCGCGGGTCCGTCGGCGCGATGAAATGCACCAGAGGCAGCATCAGATTCGCCGCATCCACCGCTTCATTTCCGAAAGCCTGGGTGAATGTTCGCCGCGCCGCATTCCATCCTTTGGCCATGATCGTCTCATAGATCTTGTCGCGCATCGCCAGCAGCCGCGGTCGATCAATGGGCAGGCTCCGCCGTTGTGCCATCCGCAGGCCCCGGTCCAGCGCAACCCAGCATTGCAGCTTCGAATACACGAAGTGCTGCCGCCCGCCGCGCACCTCCCAGATCCCTTCATCGGCCAGTTCCCAATTCGCCGCCACCCAATCCATCATGCGCCGCGTCTGCGTCCACAAATCGTAGGACACCGGCCGCGCATGCTTATCAAACAGGTATATCGAGTCGATCAACTCGCCATAGATATCCAACTGCAACTGATGGCTGGCCGCATTGCCAATACGCACAGGCTTCGATCCGCGGTACCCATCCAAATGGTGCAACACATCCTCCGGCAAGTCATGCCGGCCGTCGATCCCGTACATGATATTCAACGGCCCGTTGATCCGCTCCTCCTCCCGCGCGCGATGTTCCAGCCAGTCCATGAAGTGGGCGCTCTCTTCGCTGAAACCCAGGCGCAAAAACGCATACACCGTGAAGGCAGCGTCGCGGATCCATGTGTATCGGTAATCCCAGTTGCGCACGCCTCCAATCTCTTCCGGCAGGCTGCACGTCGGCGAGGCCACGATCGCGCCGGTGGGCGCGAATGTCAGCAGTTTCAGCACCAGCGCGGAGCGTTCCACCATCTCCCGCCACCGGCCCCGGTAGCGGCACCGTGCCAGCCATCGCCGCCAGTATTCCGTCGTTTCCTTCAAAGCGGCGGCGCAGTCGATGGCCGCTCCCCCACTGTTATCCTCGCCCGCTCCCTTCTGCCGCAGGATGAACGTCGCGCTTTCCCCCTGCTTCAATGCGAAACCCGCCACTACCGCGTTGCCGGACTTCTTCAGCGGCACGTTTTCGCAGATCAGGCGTAAGGAAACCGTGGGTGTGGTGAACAGCGCTCCGTCCGGCAGCAGATCCACTTCATGCGGCTGCCGGGCATAGTCGAATGCGGGCCGGCATTCCAATTGGAAATGCACTGTACCGCGCACGGCGCGTGCGATACGCACGATGCGGTGCGTCATCGAATCGTCCGCCACTACTTCCTGCACCGGCATGAAGTCCACTACTTCCCCTACACCTTCGCCGCTGAGGAACCGCGTCAGCAATACGTTCGTTTCCGGAAGGTACATCTGCTTCCGCGAGCCGGGATGATCAGCGCAGAGCCGGAAGAATCCTCCCTTCTGATCATCCAGAATTGCCGCGAATATGCTGGGCGAATCAAAGTTGGGCAGACAGCACCAATCGATGGTGCCGTCGGTGCCGACCAGTGCCACCGAATGCAGATCGCCAATTACTCCGTAGGATTCAATGGGTTTATAAGGCATCCTGTCCGCAGACTGAAGTGTCTAATATCAGTATGCAATGCCTACGCCGAAAAGGGTGAGAATGTCAGGCGGTTGCCGCCGTGACCTTATGCTGTATCGCCAGTTTCACCAACCCGGGTACATCGTGGATCGCCAGTTTGCGCATCAGGCTCGCGCGATAGGTGTCGACAGTCTTCGGGCTCAGACTCAGCCGGACGGCGATATCCCGCGCCCGTACTCCTTCCACCAGCATGGCGAATACCTGCATCTCTCGCGAACTCAGGTTACGGAGCGGATTGCCTGTATCACCGCGCATCGCTGTGTCGCTGTTCTGCCAGTCGATCTGCGAAGAGATGTACACCGCCCCCTGCGATACCTGGCGGAATGCCTCCTCCAGTTCCCGCCCCGGCGACGATTTCAAAATGTATCCGCTGGCTCCGCCGCGCAGCGCATCCAGCACTTCGCGCCGGTCCGCCTGCTGAGCCACCAGCAGAAACCGAGTCGGGTAGCCCAGCAATCTGCTCCGGCGGATCACCTCCATCGGGGCCAGTCGCGGTAACCGGACTCCCAACAGCGCGATATCCGGTTGCAGGCGCTCAATCAATCGCCAGGCTTCCTCCCCGTTCGTGCCGTGGCCCACCACTTCACATCCCGCGAAGCCCAGGCACAGTGCCGCCAGCCCTTCGCAAATGAGCGGCAGCTCATCGGCCACCACTACGTTCAGTATGTTTGTTCGACACTGGTCCATGGCTAGAGAAATATAGTGCGCCCATCACACCGAATTTCTCCAGGAAATGCCGAACGAAAGCTACGGAAAAAGAAAAGCGAATCGCGCTCGCAGGAACGTCTCCAGGCCCGGAATCGCACCGCCCGGGATTCCGCCCCCAGGTGGAGGTGGTTGGCCCGGTCCCGCCGGCCCGGCCGGCCCCTGACCGACAGCCTGCGACATTGCATCCTCAAACTGCCGGTTGGTGAACATCTTCTTCGTATCCTGCGTGACGGCATCCCGAATCATGTCCCGCAGTTGGTTCATCCGCGCTGTCAACAGATCGGGGTGTCCCACTCCCTCGGCCAGCAAGGTAAGCTTCTCCAGGTATCTCTCACGGTACGCCGGGACGGATAGCAGCCGCGTCACCAGCGGACGCCCCGGCGCCGGAGGCTCGGGAAACACCCGGCTCAAGCGGATCAACTGGTCGATGTTCCGGCCCATGGTGAACACGCCCCAGGCCTCGTTCGGATCCCACGGGATCGGAGTGAAGCGATTGTCCGAGAGCCGGTGGTAGAGGTAGTAATTGTGCCCCGATCCGGTGTAGCTGTCCAGGTTCACCGTGTAATTGTCCAGCGCCAGCCAACTCAGCACCGTCTCCACATCCAGCAGCGGTTCCACCGCTCCCGGCAATTCCTCGATCGGCGTGGTGTTCAGCACGCGGATGAACTCGATCAGGTCGCTCCAATCATCGGCCTTCTCGTTGGTTTCGAGCTCATAGTTCTGTTTGTAGATCGCCTTGTCCGTGCCCCGAAACTCCAGCGTTCCCCGTGGGTCGCCCTTGAACAGATTGCCGTCTTCTTCCTCGCCGAACCTGCCGGTGAACATGGTCTTATCCACCTGTTCCGTCAGGAAGTACAGCCCCCAATACTCTCCATTAATGGACACCGCCGCATAGCTTGTCCGCGGCGCTGCGATCCCCAGCGCGTTCGCCAGCTCGTAATACACCTTCTCCCTCACGAAACTCGGATCCTTGAAGGCATTGTTCAGATTGATTGTTCCGATGCCCTCGAACAAGCTCGTCTTCACATACTTATCGAACTTGATCTTGAAGCTCTTCTTCCGGCCCGGATAGGAGTTGTAGCTGCTATTGCCTTTGAACCGGATGCCGCACCGCTCGAACTTCCGGTCGCCGATTTCCACGTCCACTTCCATGTAGTCCGGATCATCCTTGCCCTCAAAGTTCCCCCGCAG
>CALFYN010000661.1 GCA_937952345.1 uncultured Acidobacteriota bacterium | reverse complement strand
GCTCATATTCCACCGTGGCGCGCCTTCGCCCGCCCAATCACTGGTGATGCGATAGATGGTCAGGGCGGTGTGCCATTCATTCGCGATGATCGCCTGCCAGATGAGCCACAACCGTTGACGGCTATCCACAAACAGCGCCGGATTCGTATCGGGGAATCCCGGCGTATCGGCGAGCACAAACGGTGCGCTCCACTGTTTTGCACCTTTCTTCTTCCGCGCTCCCATCACCACCACGTCGTCAGCCGTGCGCTCGCCGGAGCCCCGATACCAGCAGGTGAGCAGATCGCCATTCGGCAGTTCCACGATGCTGGAGGCATGGTTGTGCTTCGCATCGAGCGGGAAAATATCCTCGCGTTCGAAGATCGGCCCGGCGGCGAAGCTAATCGTGGCCGCGCTCAGAAGCAAAAGCAGATAGCGGTGCATCACTCCTTATTTGCGCACAATTACCGGCGGCACGTCCTTATCCCGCGCCAGTTTGTTGAACGCCGCCAGATCCCGATCCAGCAGTCCACGCAACGTCTGTGTTTGCGCGTTGATCGCGGTGGCCAGTTCTTCGTAGAACAACTGCGCCTGCCGTGTTGGCGCGGCCTCGGCGCTTTGGATGGAACCATACAGCGCCGCCAAACGGTTGTTCAGCCGGATCGGGTAGTTCAAAGGATCCTGGCTGCTCTGGTTCTTTGTCTGGTATAGCTCCTCTTCGATGGCGGTCAGCTTCTTTGCCAGCGCTTTGCCGGCTTCCACCACATCCTTGCGCTCCTTCGCATCCAGACGCGTGGTCATTTCGTCAATTTGTTTCCGCACGTCGCGTATCTTCAGAATCGCCTGGTGCGTCTCCGACAGCTTGTCCCGCACCTGTAGCGAAAGCGCCAGTTGCTTTTCCAGATCCTCCTGGGAAACATCGGTCAGCCGCGGATCCTTGCGCACTTCGATTCCCTGGGACAGCGTCTTTCCGTCGACTGTAAGCCGTGCCTGATAACGCCCCGGCGCCACTTTCGGCCCTTGTGTGAATCCGGCCCACAGAATTATTCCGGGGACGGTAGTTGCCTGCGTCATGCGCAAATCCCAAAAACCTAGATTCAGCCCGGGCTTGAGTTTCTGAGTCATCTTGCGAAGCCCCTTGCCGGTGCCGTCGAGAATCTCCAACGTCGTCTCGCCTTTGGGCTCGTCTTTCAGGTAGCAGAAGAGCACCGCCCCGTTCGGCGGATTCTCGCCGATCGCTGCTCCCGGAGGAATGCGCGTCCGCCCCGCCCCCGCCCCGCGATAGGCCGGTTCCGGTGCAAACAGGTACGCATTGCCCTTCGCCGTGCCGTCTTGGATCTGATGCAGTACGTGCAGGTCATCCAGCACATAGAATGATCGCCCCTGCGTAGCCACCACCAGATCGCCATCTCGCTTGTGCACCGCCAGATCGGTGATCGGCACCACGGGCAGATTCAGGCGCAGCGACTCCCACTTCATCCCATCGTCGAAGGAAACGTACATGCCAGTCTCTGTTCCGGCATACAGCAATCCGCGCCGCGCCGGATCTTCGCGGACGACGCGCGTGAACGCCCCCGCATCCATCCCATTCACGATGCGCGTCCAGGTCTTGCCGTAGTCCGCAGTCTTGTACAAGTAAGGCCGGAAGTCATCCCACTTGTACATGGTTGCGGCAACATACGCCGCGCCCGCTTCGTGCGGCGATGCTTCCACCGAATTCACCTGGATCCACTCCGGCATGTCCTTGGGAGTGACATTGCGCCAGTTGCGGCCACCATCTTCGGAGACATGCACCAAGCCATCGTCTGATCCCGTCCACAACACGCCCTTCTTCACCGGCGATTCTGCCACCGTGAAGATGGTGCCGTAGTATTCCACGCTGGTGTTGTCCTTCGTGATCGGCCCACCCGAAGACACCTGCTTCGAACGGTCATTCCGTGTCAGATCGCCGCTCATGTCTTCCCACGACTGTCCTTCGTTCATCGAGCGGTGCAGCACATTGCTGGCGGCATACAGCACATTCGCGTCATGCGGCGAAAACAAAATCGGAAAGTTCCACTGGAAACGATATTTCAATTCCGACGGCGCGCGCCCCATCGGATTATCCGGCCACACATTCACCGTGCGCGTCTGTCCGGTGCGCTTGTCGTCACGCGTCAGGTAGCCGCCGTAGGATCCCGCGAACACGATTCGTGAATCCTTCGGATGCGGCGCAATCCAGCCGCTTTCTCCTCCCCCCACGGGAAACCAATCCCGCTCCGTGATGCCCGCATCTGCCGTGCGCGAAGCAATGCGCACGGTCGTGTTGTCCTGCTGTGCGCCGTAGATGTTGTAAGGAAAATCATTGTCCGTGGTCACACGGTAAAACTGCGCCGTCGCCTGATTCTGCGCCGTCCAGGACTTGCCTCCATCGCGTGTCACGTTCGCCCCGCCGTCGTTCCCTTCCACCATGCGGTCGCTGTCATGCGGCGCGATCCACAAATCGTGATTGTCCCCATGCGGCACGCCGATGGTGGTGAACGTGCGCCCGCCATCGGCGGAACGGTGGAAGCCGACGTTCAATACAAACACGACATCGGCATTCTTCGGATCAGCGTAAATACGCGTGTAATACCACGCCCGCTGCCGTAAACTGCGATCCTGATTCACACGCGTCCACGTTTCCCCCGCGTCGTCGCTGCGAAACACCCCGCCTTCAGCGGCCTCCACAATCGCATACACGCGATCCGCATTGGCCGGCGATACCGTCACCCCGATCTTGCCTTGCAGCCCCTTGGGCATCCCTGGCTTTTTCGAAAGCTCGGTCCACGTGTCGCCGCCATCGGTCGTCTTCCACAGTCCGCTTCCGGGCCCGCCACTTTCCAAAGTCCAGGGCTTGCGATATACCTCCCAGAACGCTGCGTACAGAATGCGGGGATTGGATGGGTCCACCGCCAGATCCACCGCGCCCGCCTTCGGTCCGCGGTCAAGAATCTTCTGCCACGTTACGCCGCCGTCTTTTGACCGGAACACTCCGCGCTGCTCATTCGGCCCGAACGTGTGGCCCAACGCAGCTACGTAAACCAGATCCGGGTTCTTCGGGTGCACGCGCACACGCCCGATGTGCCGCGTGTCTTCGAGCCCCATCTTCTTCCACGTCTTTCCCGCATCCGTCGTCTTGTAAATTCCGTCACCGTGGGAAACATTGCCGCGAATCGGCACCTCCCCCATCCCCACGTACACCACGTTCGGATCGGACTCCGCCACTCCGATGGCCCCCACCGATCCCGTCGTGAGAAATTTGTCCGTCACCGGTTCCCAGCGTCGCCCGCTGTTGGTTGTCTTCCAAACGCCTCCTCCGGTCGCGCCGAAATAATACACATCCGGCTGGCTGGCAACGCCTGTTACGGCGGTGACACGGCCTCCCCGGAACGGACCGATGTTACGATACTTCAAGTCCTGATAGGGAACAGTCTGACTGTATGCCGAGGCGCAGAGGATGATCACCAAAGTGAGCCGCTTCATGATGTCGAAGATGCTAGCAAATTGGATGTGGTTCTATTTGCCGGCCCTGCTCATGTATGGGCAGCAAACCGATGCTGACGCCGAATACAAGCGCGCCTACCAATTGTTGCAGCAGTCGCGCCCCGCCGAAGCCATCGAGCCTTTCCGACGCTCCGCCGAACTCAATGAAGCGGCCGGCAATCTATCCCGCGCCTCCATCGCCTGGAACAACCTCGGCGCCTCGTACTCCTACATCGGCGAAACACACCTTTCGCTCGATGCCTACGAGAAGGCGCTTCAGTTGCGCGAGCGCCTGAAAGACCGCTTCGGGCAAGGCCTCACCCTCACCGGCATTGCATCCGTCGAATGGAGGCGCAATGAATTCCAACGTGCCATTGACTTGTACAACCAGGCGCTGGCCCTCTTTCGGGAGGAGAAAGCTGCGCCGCAGCAGGCGGATGTTCTCAGCAACATGGGGCTGGTATTCGCCGATCTCGGTGATGAAGCATCGGCGCGTCAGCGCTACGCCGAGGCCCTCGCACTGTGGCGCGCGGCGAAAAACAAAGCAGGCGAAGCGCGAACACTGAACAACCTCGGCATGCTGCCGAATGGGACGGCGGCTTTGCAGCAAGCCCTCGCCATCTTTGCGGAGCTCAAAGACAATCTCAGCCGCGCCTACGTGCTGCACAATCTTGGCGATGCCTATGCATCGGCAAACGCCTTCACCAAAGCCGCCGAGGCCTACCAGCAATCGCTTGCGCTGAAACGCGACGCCGGGGATCGCGGTGGCATGGCCGCGACCCTGAGCAGCCAGGGCCGGTTACAATTGCGGCAGAAAAACGCCGCGGCCGCGGTCGAATTGCTCGAAGAGGCTTTACGCATCTTCCGCGCCATTGAGAACAGCAACGGAGAGGCCGCCGCCCTTGCCGATCTTGCCTATGCACTACGCGCCAACGGTGAATTGCAGCAGGCCGCGACTCAGGCCGAAGCGTCGCTCGATCTCACCGAGTCCTCACGCGCCGAACTGCTTGCGCCCAATCTGCGCATGTCCTACCTTTCCTCGCGGCGCGACGTGTATCATCTGCTCACCGCCATTCGCATGCAGCAACACGCCGCGGAACCAGGTAAAGGATTCGACGCAATGGCCTTTGACGCCAATGAGCGCAGCCGTGCCCGCGTGCTGCTCGACTCCCTGCCACGTCCCGATCTCGGCGACCTTCCCGTGAACACTGCGCTCCTCGATCAACAGCGCCGCATGCGCGCCGCCGGCCAGAATCTCAGCCAGTTGCTCGTCGCCGGCGTCACCGGCCCTCGGGAAAAAGAAGCCCGCCAACGGCTCGACCGCACCTTGTTCGATTACGAGCAAGCCGTGGCCAAACTCGAAGCGCAGGGCGATCCCGATCTCGTTCTGCTTCGTCCGCGCCCTCTCTCTCTGCGGGAGATCCAGGCTTCGCTTCCGGAGGATACGGCGCTTCTCGTTTACAGCATCGGCGCCGAGTCAGGCTTTCGATGGACCGTGACCCGCCACAACCTCACATCGCAGTCTGTGCCCAGGCAAACGGAACTGGAGCCGCTCATCCGCACCCTGGAGCAAGCGGCAAACGCACCTGCCATTGTCCAGGACACATCCCGCGCCGCGCGCGCTGAGCGGCTATCGCAAGCCACAGCATCCTACCGCGCTACTGCCGCGCAACTCCGCAAGATCCTCATTCCCGCACAACTCACCGCCAAACGGATTTTTCTAGTGCCCGACGGCCCGCTGCACTGGGTGCCTTTTTCTGCTCTGCTGCCGGTGGAGCAATACACACTGGTGTGGTTCCCCTCAGCCACCTTCGCTGCCCGCAAAGCCGAGCCACGCCCGGCGGGTCCTATCACCGTCTTCGCCGACCCTGCTTATGAAACGGCGCTGCCCCGCCTGGCTGCCTCCGCCGCCGAAGCCGAAGCCATCCGCAAACAGGCCGGCGCACGCAGTGTGCGAGTCCTGATGCGTTACGACGCGACGCGCGAAGCCTTTCTTACCGCGGCCAAGACCAACTCCATCCTTCATCTGGCCACGCATGCTCTCGTCGATCCCTCGCGCCCCCGCGTCTCCGGTATCGCGTTCTCCATGTTTACGCGCGAAGCCAAAGTGCGCGATGGCTTGTTGCGGCTCGGCGAAATCTACTCCCTGCGCATGAATAAAGCGCTGGTCGTGCTCAGTTCGTGCGAATCGAGGGCCGGCCGGGAATATCGCGGAGAGGGATTAGCCAGCCTCGCCCACGGCTTTCTGCACGCCGGCGCCCGTCAGGTGGTGGCCAGCCTCTGGCCCATGGCCGACGGCGCCTCTTCCCTACTCATGGAACATTTCTATCGCGAAATGTTGCAGAACCGCCGTACTCCCGCCGAGGCTCTGCGCCTCGCCCAACTCGCCGTGAAAAAGAATCCGAAATTCAGCGCCCCGTTCTATTGGGCTGGCTTTGCTGTAGTGGGCAATTGATCCGACTCTCACCGGCCCACGCGAAACCGTCGGCGCTCCTCCACTCCGCTTCCGCTGACCACCAACTCCATCACTCCATCCGGCAACGCGCCGGCTGCCAGCCAAACCACCACCACCCCATCCGCCACCCTCAATCCAGACTGGCGGAACACATCCTTCCCCTCCGCATCGCGCATGGCCGCCGCAAACGGCCCTACCCCCTCAACCTCTACTTCCAATCGAACCATCGCCTCGCCGGCCGGTACGCGCAACAGCGGCAACTCCTCCGCCCCGCGCAGCACCAGATCGGGAAGGAATAGCGATACCACCGCCGGCATCTGACCCGAAGCCGCGGTCATGCGCGCCGCACTCTGTGGAGCCCGCAACAACCGGATCTGCTCCTGCAGATATGCCGCGTAAAATGCTGCCGGAATGGCGATCGCTGCCGCCGCCACCAGAACCCACTGCGTCCAACTCCGCTGCCTCCCCTTCGCACGTTTCGGGAGGCGCCGCGCCAGTACCGACGACACACGGCTGGCCTTGCGCTGCCGCTCCGTGCGCAGCATATGCTTTTCGAAATCGTCCCGGTCTCTCCCGCTTAATTCACTGCGCGCATAGGCATCACGCAGATCCATCTCCACGGCCTGAACGGTTTCGAAAAAGGATTCGTCGGCAAACAGCAATTCCCCGATTTCCTCACGCTGGGCCTCCGGCAGTCGCCCCAGCAAATACTGGCGCGCCAGATCGTCCCGCTCCGGCCGCGGCTTCATTGTGCCTCCCAATTAGGAGTGGGAGAAATCGCGTTTCCATCACTCTTTTTCCGAATGCAATCGCCAGTGCACGATTCCAGCCGGCCGCGCAGGCGCAGCACCCGGTTGCGCAGCGCATTGGCGCCCACATGTAATTCGTCAGCCAGCGCGCGCCGGTTGGGTATGCGCTCGCTATCGTGTCCCTCGTAGTATTTCTCCAGCAGCCACCGTGCTTCCGGAGGCAGCGTCGCCAGGCATTGCTCCAGGCAGTCCTGCATCGCTTCATCCTCAGGCTTCGAAGTTCCCGCCGCGTGGATCGCCAACTCCGCCAGAGCCCGTTCTTTCCGCTTTGCCTCCGCCGCCTGCTCGCGCAATACGAACCGGGCCACACCGTAGGCGAAGGCCCCCGCCGATTTCATTTCCACCCCTTCCGCCAGCCGCCGCGCCACCCGGTTCAACGTCTCATCCGCGTCCCGGTCCGGAATCTCACTGCGCTCCCATTCAAAAAACCGGATCAGCTTCTGGCGCAGTTCTTCGTAGCGTTCCGCCGCCCGCGCAGGGTCCGGATCGAGCGCGGCAAGAAGCCGTGCGAGCGCTTCGCGATCCATCTCCCAGACTCTGCCGGACGACACATACATGAGTGTATCAATCCATGCCGGAAAGCTCCGATATACTGACAAAACGATGTTCCTCCTGCTGGCCGCCTCGGCTTTCATGCTCGACGCCGCCGTCGACTTCTCCTCCGAAATCCGCCCGCTCCTTGAGCGTCACTGCCAGTCGTGCCACGGTGCCAAAACGGCGATGCACGGCCTCCGCCTCGACTCCCGGCAGTTCGCTGTCAAAGGGGGAGAATCGGGTGTGCCCGCCATCCTCCCCGGCAAGCGCACCCAAAGCCTGCTCTACCGTTACATCGCCGGTCTCGACAAGAACCTCCGCATGCCGCCCGCCGGGCCGCCGCTGCCCGCCGCCGATATCGAACGCATCGGCCAGTGGATCGATGAAGGCGCCGCATGGCCCGAATCCGCATCCGCTCCCGTCGACGAGGATCCCAAGTTCCGCCGCGGCCGCACCCATTGGTCTTTCCAATCCCTTCGCCGTCCCGCTGTTCCCTCGGTCAAGAACAACGCCTGGGTCCGCAATCCCATCGATGCGTTCGTGCTCGCCAAGCTCGAACAGAAAGGCTGGCAGCCGTCGCCCCCGGCTTCACCGCAACAACTCCTGCGCCGCGCCTACCTCGATCTCACCGGCCTTCCGCCAACCTTGTTGCAGCAGCAGACGCAAGCGCCCCTCGATCAGATCATCACGACACTGCTCGCCTCGCCCGCCCACGCCGAGCGCTACGCCCGTCACTGGCTGGATGTCGTCCGCTACGCCGAATCGAATGGCTACGAGCGCGATGGCCACAAGCCCCAGGCCTGGAAATACCGCGACTACGTCATCCGCAGCGTTCACCAGGACAAGCCGTTCGACCGGTTTGTCACCGAACAACTGGCCGGCGACGAATTCGACGAACCCACCGCCGAAACTCTCATCGCCACGGGTTACTACCGCCTCGGTCCTTGGGACGATGAACCCGCCGATCCCGCCACCGATCGCTACGATCAACTCGACGATATTCTCGCCACTACATCGCAGGCATTTCTCGGTCTCACCCTCGCCTGCGCCCGCTGCCACAATCACAAATTCGAGCCGCTCACCGCGCGCGACTACTATTCCATGATCGCCACCTTCGATGGCCTGGAACGGCCCCGCAGAGGACGCACCGAACTCGACCGCCCCATCGGCACCCGCGCCGAGATCGAACGCGAACAGGCGCGAGACGCGAAAATCGCCCCGCTTTCCGCTGAAATCGCGAAACGAAAGAAGCCCTATCAAACGAAGGAGAAGAACTGGGAAGAGCGAATCCCCGCCGAAACAAAACGCGAGATCGCCGCGCTCGAACAGCAGATCGCTGCACTCCGCAAGGAAACCCCTGACCTACCCCGCGGCTACTTTCTGGAAGAACCAAGCCCCGTGATCAAGCCCGTGCACCTGCTCATCCGCGGCAAGCCTGGGGCGCTGGGCCCGGAAGTTCCTCCCGCCGTTCCCGCCATCCTCGTTAAGCAGCAACCGGAACGCATACCCCCGGCGCATACCAGCCGCCGCCGTCTCTCACTCGCCCGTTGGATCGCATCAAAGGACAACCCGCTCACCGCGCGCGTCATCGTCAATCGAGTCTGGATGTGGCACTTCGGTGAAGGCCTCGTGCGCACGCCCTCCGACTTCGGACTCATGGGTCAGCGCCCCACCCATCCCGAACTGCTCGACTGGCTCGCCGTCTGGTTCATGGACAACGGCTGGAGCCTCAAAAAGCTCCATCACCTGGTCCTCACTTCGAACACCTGGCGCATGTCGAAACGCGCCGTGCCCGAATACCAGCAGGCAGACCCGGAAAATCGTCTGCTCTGGCGCATGCCGGTCAAACGTCTAGAAGCCGAAGCCATCCGCGATTCCATACTCGCCATCAGCGGCCGCCTCAACCCCGCGATGTACGGCCCCAGCGTATTTCCGCCGGTCCAGCCGCAGGCGCTCGAAGGCTCCTCCGACCCCGACAAAATCTGGAAAGCCTCACCCGAAGAAGACGCTTCGCGCCGCAGCATTTATGTCTTCATGAAGCGCTCGCTCATCGTGCCCATGCTCGAAGTGCTCGATCTGTGCGACACCGCGCGGTCCTCGGCGCAGCGGCTCACCACCAGCGTCCCCACCCAGGCGCTTACGCTCTTCAACGGCGATTTCGTCAATCAGCAGGCGCGCTACCTCGCCGCCCGTCTCCTTCGCGAAGCCGGCCCTGAGGAAAAGCAGCAAATCGAACTCGCCTACCGGCTCGCCTTTGCCCGCACTCCCCGCGAAACCGAACTCCATGCAATGACAGCATTCCTGGAGCGCGAGCGAGCCGCCTCCCGCGACGAGAACGCCTTACTCCACGCCCTACAACAATTGGCCCGAGTCTTGTTTAATACAAATGAGTTGGTCTATGTCGATTAACCGCCGCCGCTTTTTCTTCCAGGCCGGTGGAGGCTTCGCCAGCCTCGCCCTCCTCGATCTCATGGGCCGCGCCGCGGTCACCAGCCCCCTTGCCGCGAAGAATCCCCATTTCCCCGCCAAAGCCAAACGCTGCGTCTTCCTCTTCATGAACGGCGCACCCAGTCACATCGACACCTTCGATCCCAAACCCGAACTCGACAAGCGCGACGGTACGCCGTATAAAGGCCCGCTCACCGTCGGCTCCAACAGCCGCCCCGTCGGCTATCTCATGAAGAGCCCCTTCCCGTTCCGCCAGCACGGCCAGAGCGGCCTCCCCATCAGCAGCCTCTTTCCCCACACCAGCGCTTTCGCCGACGAGCTCTGCGTCATTCGCAGCATGTACACCGATACCGCCGCGCACGCCTCCGGATGCCTGCAAATGAACACCGGCAACGTCATCCTCGGCAAGCCGAGCCTTGGCTCCTGGCTCAGCTACGGCCTCGGCACGGAGAACGAAAGCCTCCCCTCCTTCGTCGTCATGACCGATCCCCGCGGCGGCCCCATCAGCGGCGCTTCCAACTGGACCGCGGGCTACATGCCCGCCGCCTATCAGGGCACGCTTTTCCGCTCGCAGGGCGCTCCGCTGCTCGATCTCACCACCCCCGCCGGAACCAGCGCGCAAACCCAGCGCCGCGCTCTCGATCTGCTCGAAAAGCTGAATCGCGAACACAGCGCCGCGCGCCCCGGCGATTCCGAACTCGAAGCCCGCATCCAATCCTACGAACTCGCCTACCGCATGCAAACCACCGCCGCCGAGACGGTGGATCTTTCCCGGGAGCCCGCGAAGACCCAGGAAATGTACGGCCTCCACAACCCGCTCACCGCCGACTTCGGACGCAAATGCCTCATCACCCGCCGTCTGCTGGAAAAGGGTGTGCGCTTCATCCAACTTTATTCCGGCGGAGGCCACATCGAAGACACCTGGGACGGCCACAACGACTGCATCTCCAATCACAAACTCCACGCCGGCGAGACCGACCAGCCGATCGCCGCGCTCATGGCGGATCTCAAACGCACCGGACTCTGGAACGACACGCTCCTCATATGGGGCGGCGAGTTCGGCCGCACCCCCACCAGCGAAGGCGTCGGCAAGCCCGGCCGCGATCACAACTGGCACGGCTTCTCCATGTGGCTTGCCGGCGCGGGCGTCAAAGGCGGACAGGCCATCGGCGCCACGGACGAGATCGGCTTCGAAGCCGTCGAAGACCGCGTCCACGTCTCTGACCTTCACGCCACTGTTCTCCACCTCATGGGGCTCGATCACACAAGGCTCACCTACTTCTACCAGGGCATGAATCAGCGCATCACCGGCGTGCGCGGCGAAGTCGTCAAAAAAGCCCTCGCCTGACTGCGACAATTAGCCGCACCTTTACCGTTCCACCAATCCATGCCGCACTGCGTGTAATCTGGGCCACATTCCCCAATCCCCAGCCTTCACCACATCTCCATCGCGCATAATGCCCCAATTT